>JBASAY010000069.1:0-12395 GCA_049650865.1 Tunicatimonas sp. | reverse complement strand
CCTGATGCCAGTGACGTGAAGTCATTCCGCGAAGGGCAACTAAAAAAGATTTTTGACTACCTCCCTGAGTACCAAGGTAGGACGGTAGTTCCAATATTTTCAAGTTTGTCGTTTACAGAAACAGCGCTGAAGTATCTTACCAAGAATAAGATTTACGCAATGTCTTCTAAAGGTGACACTATGGACTTGCTTAACTTCCGGGCGATCCAGCAGAAGAAATAATTCAATTCTCAGCGACCGACTCGTTCTTCCTCATTTGCAGGCGGTTCACCACCAATCGACCTACCTTTCTACCCTGCGCTACCCCGTTCTCGATGGCGGGCATGTAGTGAATGCCTCCGTATAAGCGACTAATCGCGGCTTCCTCGGAAGCCTGGATAAACGAGTCGAAATCGCGGGGCGGCAAGCCGTACTCGTACTCCGTAGAGTCAGTGAACTGAAAGTTCTCGCCGTACAGATCGGTTAGCGCCACGGCCGCAGCCGACGAAATCACGCTGTGCCCGCTCGGATACTCCGGAAACGGTGGCGTCTGAAGCAATGGAACCCAGTCTTCGTCCATATGCATATTGATCAGCGTTTCGGGGCGAATTAGGTTGCTGCGGTACTTTTCGTCCCAGCAACTGATAAACCCATCCATCAACGCAACGGCCGTCACCGTGTAGGTCGCTACCGATTTCATCAGGTCCGCATTGGTTTGACGGGCAGCAATGGAGGCAATACCGATCCAGTGCCCGCCGGGGGTAATCTTCTTGGTAGCAAACATCACGTGCCCCTGATGGTGCGACACGTAGGGGTTACAATCCCAGAAACTAGCGATCTCGGTCTGCTCTTCGTCCAGTTGCACCCCGGTCTCGTATACTTCCTTTACTTCCTGAAAAAAGGGGCTATCCTCTTCCATATTAAATTCGGTAGGGGGTGGGGGCACAAACTGACTAGACGAATCCAGCAGAAAGGGGCGAATGGCCTTCCAGTGCGGCTCAATGCCATCCATGTAGTCGGGAGGAGTGGGCTGCCAGCGTCCCGGAGCGTCGTTTACCGTAAATTTAGGGTACGACCGGCTTTCTTTGTACTGATCCTGGCTCGCCCAGGCCAGAATATGCTTAGCAACAGCAGCGCCGTATTCCAACGAGCGATCGTACACGCTACCCGCCAGCGCATCGTCGTACTTAGCGTACAGCGTTTGCTCAAGCTCTTCAATGTCTTGCTCAGAGAAAATGAGCGCCTTACCGACGGTTAAAAAAGCATGCAGACTGGCCAACGGATAACAGTACTCCTGGTCAGCTTCCGGGGCGGGGGCAGCGGCTAAGCCGTTCAACTGCCCGGCCAGCGTCTGATAATCAGGATGGTCGTGGATCAACGCCTCGTAGGCAGCAATACTCGGATACGCGTAGATGCGACTGGCCACCGGGGGGGAGAAGATATCGTACACGATTACATCAGTCAGCTTCTTCATCGACTGATGGATCATTTCGGGGTCGTTGGTATCAAAGTCAACGGAAGGCTGACAAGACACGCTGAGCAACAATAGAAAGAGGAATAGATTGATATTTGATTTCATAAGAGGTTAAGCATGACCAGTAACGTAAAATTGCACTGAATAACTCACTGATTTCAACAGCAAAAGTAACGTAACAAGTTTCCCCGAACAATTTATAAGTCCTTCAAAATCGTCTCTGTTGCCAAAAAACCGAAGTTTGAAGCTAAATAATTGCTGCTTTTGCCATTTTATTACATAAGGCACCCTTTTTGTATTTAGATGAACTGTGGGTCCGTTGGCCCTATCCGCGGAGCACTTAACCATGTTTCACTAAACTGTTTTCTCATGAAACCCTATCAATATATCTTCCTGCTGGCAGCGCTCGCCAGCCTATTATCTGGCTGTTACACCGAACCTATTCCGGGTCCGCAGGGCCCTCCGGGTTTCGATGGATACAACGGCCGCGATGGCCTCAACGGCTTGGACGGTGAACCCGGTACCGGTTTGCTGTATGAAGTTGAATTTAGCTTAACCGCTAATAACGAGTGGCAAGCGTTCTATGAATTCCCTCCGCAGGACCCTATCTATTTAGAGGATGTTGTGCTGGGCTATTTGCTGTGGGATCAAGTGGAATTAGAAGGAGGCGAGCTCCTCGACGTATGGCGACCCCTGCCGGTCTCGTACTTTTACGAAGAAGGAACGCTACAGATTGGCTACGACTTCACCGGCAGCGATGTACGCCTGTACGCTGAAGCCGCGTTTCCACTGGACCCGGAGCGCGACGTTTTTGACAACTTTCTGGCCCGGTTCGTGGTGGTTCCCGCCAACTATTCAGCAAACGCTCGTACCAGCACGATTGATTGGAAAGATTACGAGGCAGTAAGCGAGTCGCTGGGACTATCTATTCCACCGGCAAAGCACGGCACCCCTTTTCTAAAAACCAGAAAGTGATAGCGGTAAACGGTACTTTGTTATCCAAACGTCAGCTTCGACGGATAACGAAGTGCCGTTTCTACGAAGAAGTCGATCACTAAACTAATTAAAGCGCTTTTAAGTAGGGTAACAGAGTAGAAACTAAATCTGTGGGGAATTATTCCCCAGTTTGGTCCGAAATACGCCTACTTTCAGTAATCTGTATAAACGTAAACTGCTGATATACAAATAGATAAGCAAGTGGTATTATTTTTATTATAGGTAACGGTACATCTATCGCTCAGTACCCCATGAAGTACCACTTAGTTCTGTTTTATTTTGTAAATATATTGGTTACCCCCGCTCTCGCTCAGGATATGATTCTTCCTGACATCGTAACTAATCCCGAGTCGGTTGTCGCCGCTGAGCGACAGGAGATTGATCATTCACAACTTCCTTCACCGGTGGTTCGTGCACTCGATGAGGGCACCTACGAGGGAATGGACATCACCGAAGTATTCGTGCTGCAAGGAGACGCCCTTAAGTACGCTACCGCCCAGCGAACTGATCTGATCCCACGGATGCTATACGAACTGCGGCTGTGGGACGGCGAGCAGCTTTCGGTAGTCTACTTCACCGAACAAGGTGAGGTGTACGAAGCCGACCGAAGGGTATAAGTCAATTTATTGCGTTACACAACCAGAAGCGAACAAGAACTCTTGTTCGCTTTTTTATTTTTTGTAACCTTGTGGGCAATTCTCTGCTTACTACGCCTATGCCCGCTGAATTATTACTAGGATACGACATTGGTAGCTCCTCGATCAAAGCTAGCCTGGTGCAAGCTGATACCGGAGAGATCGTAGGCTCAGCTACCTCTCCCACCCAGGAACTATCCATGACCGCTCTGCAAGAGGGGTGGGCTGAGCAACATCCTGACCTCTGGTGGGAGCACCTCGTGAAGGCAACCGCCCAACTTCGCACTCAGCACCCCGACGCGCTTCGTCAGGTGCGGGCCATTGGCATTGCCTACCAGATGCACGGACTGGTGGTGGTTGACCAAGATCAGCAGGTGCTGCGCCCTTCTATTATTTGGTGCGACAGCCGGGCGGTAGATATCGGTCAGCGAGCCTGGGACGACCTAGGGCACGATTACTGTCTGTCGCACTTTCTCAACTCACCCGGTAACTTCACGGCTTCTAAACTCAGGTGGGTGCAGCAAAACGAACCGGAGCAGTACGCGCGCATCGTCAAGTTTATGCTGCCGGGCGATTACATTGCGATGAAGCTGACCGGCACAGCGCAAACCACCGTCTCCGGACTCTCTGAGGGCATTCTGTGGGATTTTATGGAAAAGAAAACGGCCCATTCGCTGCTAGAGCACTACGGATTTGACGAGGACCTCGTGCCACCCATCGTACCCACCTTCGCGGATCAGGGGACGGTAACTCCCGCGGTAGCTGAGCAGTTAGGATTGCCTTCCGAGGCGAAGGTTACTTACCGGGCGGGCGATCAGCCCAACAACGCGCTATCGCTGAACGTGCTCCGTCCCGGCGAGGTAGCCACCACCGCCGGCACCTCCGGCGTAATCTACGGGGTGAGCAACCAACTGGAGTACGATGAGCAGTCGCGCGTGAACACTTTTGCGCACGTTAACTACTCGACCGAGCAACCGATGTACGGCATTCTGGCCTGCGTAAACGGCACCGGTAGCCTTAATAGCTGGCTGAAAAATCAGCTGTTGGACGGTCAGTTATCTTACGAGGCGATGAACGAGCGAGCCGCCCAAGCACCGGTGGGCTCGGCGGGAGTGCGGGTGCTGCCCTTCGGCAACGGTGCCGAGCGCACGTTAGGCAACGCCGAACTCGGTGCCCAAATTCACGGACTGGACTTCAATATCCATACCAACGCCCACGTGCTGCGGGCAGCGCAGGAAGGGGTGGTGTTTGCGCTAAATTACAGCCTTGAGATTATGCAGAAGATGGGACTGTCCATCAGCAAGATAAAAGCCGGACGGGCGAATATGTTTCTAAGTCCGTTGTTCCGCGAAGCGTTTGTGAATACCACCGGCATTTCGCTGGAGCTCTACGATACCGATGGCTCGGTGGGCGCGGCCCGAGGCGCAGGCATTGGCGCGGGCATCTACGCCACTCCCGCCGAAGCTTTCGCCAATCTGCATCAATTAGAAACTTTAACACCCAACCAAGAACTACAAACCCAATACGAAGAAGCCTACCAGCACTGGCTTACCCTTCTATAATTAAGTACAGACGCCATTAATGGCGTCTCCACCGTTCTATATAAACCAAACAACCATGAACTCATCCCAATACTTCCCCGAAATTAGCAAGATCACCTTTGAAGGTACTGATACCGACAACCTACTAGCCTTTCGCTACTACGATGAAAATAGGCAGGTAGGTGGTAAATCCATGAAGGAGCACCTGCGCTTCGCCATCGCCTACTGGCACACCTTTACCAACGCCGGGGGCGACCCCTTTGGTCCGGGTACCCGGGTGTTTCCGTGGGACGACCACCGCGACCCGATGGACGCCGCGCGGGCCCGCCTGGATGCCGCCTTCGAGTTCTTTACCAAAATTACCGCTCCCTTCTACTGCTTCCACGACCGCGACATCGCCCCGGAAGGCAACAGCGTATCCGAATCGGAGAAGAACCTACAGGATATTGTGCGCCGGGCCAAAGAGTACCAACAGTCTACCGGAGTGAAGCTGTTGTGGGGCACGGCTAACCTGTTTTCGCATCCCCGCTACATGAACGGAGCCTCGACTAACCCCGACTTCGCGGTGGTGTGTCACGGCGGAGCGCAGGTAAAAGCTGCCCTAGAAGCAACGGTAGAACTAGGCGGCGAGAACTACGTGTTCTGGGGCGGCCGCGAGGGCTACGCCTCGCTGATCAACACCAACATGAAGCGCGAACTGGATCACCTAGGACAATTTTTACGCATGGCACGCGACTACGGCCGCAAGATTGGCTTCAAGGGCGTTTACCTTATCGAGCCCAAACCGGCCGAACCCAGCAAGCACCAGTACGATTTTGATTCGGCTACTGTCGTAGGCTTCCTGCGGGATCAGGGATTAGCCGACGATTTTAAGATCAACGTAGAGCAGAACCACGCTATCCTGGCGGGCCACACCTTCGCCCACGACCTGCAAACCGCCTCAGACGCGGGCATGCTGGGCAGCATCGATGCCAACCAGGGCGACCTTCAGAACGGCTGGGACACCGACTATTTCCCCACCGACCTGTACGACTGCATTCAGGCCATGATGATTGTGTTACAGCAAGGGGGCATTGCGCCGGGCGGACTTAACTTCGACGCCAAAGCCCGACGCACCTCTACCGACGTAGAGGATTTGTTCATCGCCCACATCGCCGGGATGGACACCTTCGCTCGCGGCCTGCTGATCGCCCACGACATCCGAGAAAATTCAAAGTTTGAGCAGATGCGACAGGAACGTTACGCGTCGTTTGATGCAGGGAAAGGAGCGGCTTTTGAGAAGGGAGAACTATCGCTGGATGATCTGCGTGACCTGGCTGAACAGCAGGGCGAGCCCGAGCAGCGCAGTGGTAAGATTGAACTAATGGAGATGATGATTAACAATCATATTAAGTGAAAGGATGAGGGTAGTGGCTAAGGAGAGCTACAAAAATACCACGTCCACTACAATCACTTCACCGAATTCCTGAAGAAATAAAGCCAGAATCTTAGACTTCGATAAGTTGAGTTCTTGTTTCAGGGGGGCGGAGTTGAGCTTCACGTACAACTTACGGTCCTTGATAAACAGCTTGTCGGTTCGACGGGCTACGGGAGGTCCCATCAGGCGCTCCCACGACTGGATCAGTTGCGTTTGTTCATAGCGGGCAGTGAGTTTGTAGGTATCCAGCAGTTCGCGCATGGCTTCGCCCACGGTGGTGCTTTCGGCTCGGCGGGCCGTCTGGCTAGAATTGACTTTCTTCATAGAGTGGTTAGTAGTGCTTTGGGCAAATTATGCAAGCCTTCGCAATAAAGCTAACCTAAAGCACCGGCCAGGGCGTAGTTTTTACTAACTCGCTGCCAATCAAGGGTATGCCTATCACTAAAGTTTGGTTTGGAAAAACCATTACTGCTGTCTAACGAAAAGGGGCGCTAGGAGTACTTTTTCAAGATGGTGGTTACTGCCTGCTCGTCTTCAGTAAGTTGGGCTGCCAGTGCGTCTAAACCATCAAAGGTGATATCGCCTCGGGTGCGCTCCAGCAGGTCAACGTGCAGTTCTTGCCCGTAGAGGTCCTGGTTAAAATTAAAGATATTCACCTCGATGTTACGACTAGCTCCCTGAATCGTGGGGCGGTGGCCGATGTACAGCATCCCTTCGTAGCGCCGTTGGCCGTGCGCAACGTGCACGGCGTAAATGCCGTCGGCCGGAATTAGCTTGTGGATACTATCGATCTTTAAATTGGCCGTTGGGTAGCCCAGTTGGCGGCCCAGTTGGTCACCTTTCACCACGGTTCCCGCTAGGCGGTAGGGACGGCCCAGATACTCCCGGGCGGTTTGAACCTGCCCCGCCTCCAGCGCCTTGCGAATCTTGGTGGAGCTCACCCCCACCTGATCCACATCTTGCCGGGGAATCTCCTCTACGACGAAGCCGTACTCCGCCGCGTGCTCCTTCAAGTACTCAAAACCACCCTCGCGGTTGCGGCCGAAGTGGTGGTCGTAGCCAATCACCAAGTGACGCGTACTAATCTTCTCTACTAGCACCTGCCGAATAAACGCATCGGAGCTGAGCTGCGAGAACTCTTTGGTAAAGGGAATCTGCACCAGGTGATCGATGCCCAGCGTCTCGAGGAGCGACAGCTTTTCGTCGAAGGTAGTGAGCAGCCGAATGGCCGGATCGTCGGGGTAGAGCACCAGGCGGGGATGGGGCCAGTAGGTGACGACCACCGTCTCGCCCCCGGTTTCGCGGGCCAGCTCCTTGAGGCGCTGCAAAATTTTCTGGTGCCCCACGTGGACCCCGTCGAAGGTGCCGCTGGTAACCACCGCCGCCCGGGGCGGAACAAACGAAGCGTCTCCCCGGTGGACTTTCATACCTTTGCCAGAGCAATAAATTCGTCGAGGGCGTAGGCGTCCTCTAACCCGTAGGTGCCGATGCGGGTGCGGCACAGGCTGTGCAGATAAGCTCCCACTCCTAAGTTCTCTCCCAAGTCGCGCACCAGGCTACGTACGTAGGTCCCTTTACTACACACAATCCGAAAGTCAACCTCCGGCAGCGCCACCCTGGTAAACGTAAACTCCTTTACCGTAACGGTGCGGGGATTAATCACCACCTCCTGGCCCTTCCGAGCTAGTTTGTAGGCGCGCTGTCCGTTTATCTGCACCGCCGAGTGCGCCGGAGGAATCTGCTGAATCTCTCCGGTTAGCGGCTGTCGGGCGGTATCCAGATCCTCATCCGTGAGGTGGTCAATCGCCGTCTGACTGTCGAAGGGGGTTTCCAGATCAATCGAAGGGGTGGTCTTCCCGAGTACGAACGTGCCAACGTACTCCTTTTCCTGCGCTTGGTACTGCGCGATCTGCTTGGTCATCTTGCCGGTGCATAAGATCAGCAGGCCGGTAGCCAACGGATCGAGCGTGCCCGCGTGGCCGATCTTCTTGATGCGACACTGGTACTTGATTTTCTTCACCACGTCGAACGAAGTCCAGGTACGGGGCTTATCGATCAGGAGCCGTTCGCCTTCGGCAAAGTCCCAGGGGGGAGAAACGCTTGGTGCTGCCATAGTAGTAAGACCCATTCGGTGCGCAAATAGTTTCTAGAGATAGGCCGCCAGAATGGCTATGGCTCCCACCACGAAGCAGTAGATGGCAAAGTAGATCAGCTTGCCCCGCCGCACGATGGCAATCATCCACTGGCAGGCCAGCAGTCCCGATACGAAAGCGGCCACAAACCCTGCTAACAGGGCGGTGGTACTGATGGAGTTGGCAACCTGCGGTGCTTCAAAGTAATCCTTTAGCTCAAGCAGCGAAGCGCCAATGATTGGCCCTAGTACCATCAAAAACGAAAACTTAGCGGCACGCCCTTTCTCCACTCCGGCCAGCAGTGCCGTAGCAATAGTAGCTCCCGAACGAGAAATGCCGGGCAAGATGGCCACCGCCTGCGCCACCCCGATCAGCAATGCCTTGGGGTAGGTAACCTCCCCCGCCTGATCACGGGCGTAGTAGGTGAGGGCCAGCAGCGTTCCGGTGAGTAGCAGCATGATACCAACGAAGAGCACCTGCCCGCCGAAGAGCGCTTCTACCTGATCTTTAAACAGCAGTCCAATCACCAGCACGGGAAGCATCGAGAGCAGAATCTTAGCGGCGTAGTCTTTCCCCTCGTTCCACTCCAGGCTAAAGAGCCCGGCAAAGATATCGGCGATGTCTTTTCTAAATACAACAATGGTGCTCAGGGCGGTGGCGCAGTGCACGATCACCGAGAAGAGCAGGTTATCTTTGCTTTCTACCCCCAGGAGCACGGTACCCAACTCAATGTGTCCGCTGCTGCTCACGGGCAGAAATTCCGTAAGTCCCTGGATGATGCCCAGGATGATGGCTTCAATAAGCGTCATTGGCTAGCCTTCGTGCTTGGGTTTGCTCAGGATGGCGAAGAACTCAACGATAAAGCCAACCATTACAATAATAGGCCCTACGGTGAGTCCCAGCGTTCCGAAACCATAGGGTTCGGGGTCGAGCGACATTACGGTGAATCCGATTATTAGTAGGAGAATGCCCGCGAGCATAAATGCATAGTTTTTCTTACCGAAGGGTAGGGGTTCCATAGGGATATTGGGTTATAGGGTTTTGGGTTGTAAGTTCGGAAGTAATGATTTCAGTTGATGCGTCACGTTTCATTGCTCTACAGCTTTATGGCTCGAGTATTAGTTCTTCTCAAAGTCAACAATCGAGCCATTGAGCAATCGGATTTAGTAAAGTTCATCAAGCGACATGCCCATGTAGCGTTTCACCGCCCGGTAGGTACTCAGAAACCCCAGCGCCCCCCCCAGGGCAAGCAGCCCAACGAACAAGATGCCAATCCTAATGGGGTCCTGAAGTTGCGTAAGGTCTTCTACCTGCTGGTTGCTGTACTGCAAGATAAGCACAAGCAGCACCGAGGCGAGCACTCCCCCCAGCAGGCCGTGCGCCAATGAGCGAAATAAAAACGGCTGTTGAATAAAGCGAGCGGTGGCCCCCACCAGCTGCATACTACGAATCAGAAATCGCTGCGAAAAGAGGGCCAGGCGAATGGTATTGTTGATGAGCACCGTAACGGTGACTACCAACAGCAGGGCGAAACCGATGAGCACCAAGCTGATCTTAGCCAGGTTTTCGTTGATCGATTTTACCAAGTTTTCAACGTAGGCTACCTCAAAAACGCCACTGAGTCGTTCTACGTCTAGCTTCACTTTCTTGAGCGCTTCGGCGGTATAGTACTCGGGCTTAATGCGAATTACAAATGCGTCGTGGAGGGGGTTCTCGCCCAGAAACTGCCGGAAGTCCTCGCCGGTTTCCTGAATGAAGTCTTCGGCGGCTTCTTCCTTGGAGGTGTAGCTAATCTGCTGCTCACCGTCTAGTTCAGCTACGTAGTCTTTGGTCGCCAGCGTCTTCCGAATCTTGAGCCGATCGTTTTCTGAGATAGTTTGGTTGAGGAAGATTTGCACCTCTACGTTCTCGCGAATCACCCGCGATAGGGCCGTGGCGTGCAGCAGTAGCAGTCCGAACAGCCCGATCACGAACAAGGCCATCGTGATGCTGAACACCACGCTAACGTAGGGGTAGCTACCCAGCTTCTTTTTCTTGCGGATCTTAACGTCCTTAACCTCCATTTTGTGTTTTGTCCTTTGTCACTGGTCCTTTGTCCCTTGTAAATTTGACCAATGACCAATGACCGTTCCACGGCGGCCAAATTACCTTTTCTTATCCCGTTCCGTTCTTCGTTTCCCCTTGCCAGCACTTCCGTTGCTGCCTCCTTTGCGCTGCTGCTGGCGTTCTTGACTGACCTTCATGGCTTCCTCAATGCGCGCCTGGAACTTCGATTTCTTCTTGTCTTTGTTGCGTAGCTTATTTTCCTGCAGCTTCTGCAGAATCTTCTCATCGTCTACAAACCGGCGGATAAATGCCTGCTGCCCAAAGGTAATTAGGTTAGAGCATAAGTAGTAAAAGCTTAACGCCGCCGGAAATGAGTTTAATATAAACATCAAGAATACCGGCATCACGTACTGCACCGACTTCATCGGCCCCTGCAAGGTGGTGCTCTGGCTGTTAGACCAAGTAGCCAGAATCTGCGAGAGGGTCATCAGGATAACGAACAAGCTAACGTGGTCGCCGTAGAATGGAATCTCGAACGGCAGGCTCAGGATAGAGTCGTAAGTGGACAAGTCGTCGGTCCAGAGGAAGGGTTCTTGACGCAGCTCAATGGAGTTAGGGAAGAAGTAAAACATCGACAGCAGGATGGGCATCTGCAACAGCATGGGCACACAGCCACTAATGGGATTTACTCCTACTTTGCCATATAACTGCATCTGCTCCCGCTGGGCGGCCTGCATATCATCGCCGTGCTTTTCCTTAATCTCGTCCAGCTCGGGCTTCAGCACCTTCATCTTGGCCATCGATACGTACGACTTGTACGACAACGGGAAGAGAACGGTCTTTACCAGAAGCACCAACACGAAGATGATCATGCCGTAGCTGGCGATGAATCCTTCCAGAAAGTGAAAGAGCGGCGAGATCACGTACTTCCCGATCCATCCGAAGATCATCCACCCGAAGCTGATGTTGTCCTCAAAGGCGGGGGCCACGTCTTCCATCACCCGCTGATCGTTGGGCCCGAAGTAGTAGGTATAGGCCAGGGCGCCGTTGTCCAGCGGCATGGCTACGTCCATGGTCATCTGCTTCACAATGCCCGAGCCTTCTACCGGGTTGAGCGAGCTAAGCTGCGCCCCACTGAACGCACGCTCAGCAATGACGGCCGAACTGAAGAAGCGCCGCTTCATCGATATCCACTTAATGGGTTCGGTAACGGTTTCTTCCTCGTCGCCCTCGCCGGTAAGCGACGACAGGCTCTCCAGGTCGCCTTCGGCGGTGTAGTAGTTCATCTGACTGCGCCGTCGGCTTTCTTCGGGGTCCTTTTCTATTACCTGCAGGTCGTCCTTCCATGAAAAGTCCAGCGTCTGCTCAGCGAGTAGCTGCGTACTGTTCGAGAGTGAGAGTTGGTAGCCAAGCTCGTAGCTGCCGTTGCGCAGGGTGTACGTTTGCCGGAGGCGACTGCCGTCTCCTAGCGACGCGCTAAGTACCACCCGACTACTGTCTTCGTTGGAGCTTAGCTGAGGCGAAAAGTACAGGTCGTTTAGGTTAACAGCTCCCTGTCGCGTGTTTACCAGTCGGTTGATCTCACTACTCTGCTGGTCGAACAATACCACCGGTCCATCCTGGTAGGCATTGTATTTTTTGAGGGTTACCCGAATCAGGCTACCGCCCTGACTGCTCAGCGTCACCACTACGTTGTCGTTTTCTAAAGTAAGCTCCTCAGCTTCGCCGGTCATGGCTACCCCAAAGGCACCGTACTGCTGCTGGTTCAGCGCCTGCTGGGCAGAGTCGGGAAGTTGACGAACCGCTTGTTCGGGAACCGGGTCGGGTTGGCGGACGGGGGCTTCGGTAGCCTCGGTGGCTCCTTCTTCCAGGCCAGGCACCGGCGAGGGGGCAAAATACTGGAAGTAAACGATCAGCAGAAGCGCCGACAGTAGTAGCCCAATGGCTTGGTTTTTATCCATTCCGCAAAATTAGGCAAAAATTCTGCGATTGCTACCTCCCCAGCGGTTTATCTCGCCCCCGTAAGTGGGTAGATTACCGCAAAATGCGGGGTGCATTTCAAAATGTCGTTAAGCGGCTCTGAGTATTTGTTGTAGCTGATGCCATCTTCCGCTCATGCGCAGTACCCTAAGGTTAAGCACGTTCTGTGCGCCACTGCGCGACCATCGTTGTCCT
>JBASAY010000068.1:0-92424 GCA_049650865.1 Tunicatimonas sp. | reverse complement strand
CGGCGTAGATGCCGGTCGCGTACGTGCCGGTCGCGACCGGCATCTACGCGACGTGGCCCTACGCAATCGGCTAATTGGCGGTATCAGGAATCACCAGTTCTTCCTCGCCTAACCCTTCCAGATCGCTCGCGCCCCCGGCCCCTTCCTGATCGTCCGAAATGCCCGGGTTGATGGGAGGGAGTACGTTGCGCTCCTGAGCATTCTCGATGTTCGGGCTGGTGTACCCCTGATCCGGCTCCTGCAGGTCGATCAGCAGACTAGACGTCATGCTCAGGGCCAGCATCAAGCTGGCCAGTACCCAGGTTGTCTTCTCCAGAAAATCGGTAGCGCGCTTCACGCCAATCATCTGGGTAGAAGAACCGGCCCCACCAAACTGACTGGAGAGTCCGCCCTTAGAATTTTGAGATAGTACGACCAGCACCAGAAGCACCGCGCAGATAATAGTAATTGAGATAACCGCAATCATTTACGTATTCTTTAACTGTTCAATTTTTTGCGCAAAGTACGCCTTTTTTTCGGGATACTTCACCATCAACTTCTCGTATAAATTGACCGCCTTGTCGGTTTTTCCCTGCTTTAGCATAATCTCGGCCAGGTTTTCCGTCACCAGATCATCCTGAAACGCCGAACTTGTCGCCGATAGGTCCGAAGCATTTTTCTCGGCCGACGGTGCATCTCGGTTGATCTGGGGGTTGGCCGACACAAAACGATCGATAATCTTCTGCTGGTGCGTTCGGGGCGGGGTAACGGGCGCCGACCCGGCCGGTTCTTCAGCATCGGCTTGCTGCGTGGTAGCCTGCCCCTTGCTAGCCCGAAGGTCTTCCAGGGTCTTCACCAGATCATCACGCAACGAAGTGCTATCAGTCTCGTCGGAAGGTTCGCCTAACGCTTCGTCGGTGGTGTCCGTAGCTGAGTCAGTGATCGTCGTTTCGCCGTCGGATCGCTCCTCCGCCGTCTGCTCAGAATGTTGCTCTATCTCGGCCAGTTCCTCGGCCGACTGATCTTTGCTAACGCGAAGGTCTTCCAGGCTCTTCGCCAGTTCGTCGCGCAATGAATCTGGTTCTTCCTCAGCTCTCTGGTCTGGTGCGTGCTCCTCCACCGTCGGAGCTTCGTCCGGCTCAGGGCCTGTCTCTAAACTTTGTTCATTGGTAGTATTCTCAGTTTGAGGCTCCGTTGGCACCTCCGGGGGGGGCGAAGCAACTACCTCGGCCGAATTCTCAGGAGGGGTAGGGGGGGCATCAGCTCCACTAATCGTCTCATTTACTGTTTGATCGTAGAACACCTGACGAAGCAGGCGGCGGCTGGGGGCGTAGATCGCCGCTTTCCCCAGGGCGTCGTAGGCGTCGGGGGTTTGCCGGTCGTGTTTGGCCTTGGCGATAAGGGTGTGCAGTAGTTGGAAGTACGGGTACCGCTTCGCTACCTCCTCCATGAGCGGCACGGTCTCACTGCGTATGGCTTGGGGCTGTTGGATGGCTTCCCACAGTTCGGCTTGTTTAAACGACATACTACCAGTTGGCTACGGTGGCCGTGAAGATATCAAAAATTATCTGATCCAAAATTTCTTCTACCAGATCGTCCTCTACGGCAGTAGGGTCTTGGTCGGCCGGAAAGTCCGCGAAAAAGCTGAACGTCTTTCCGTCGAAGTCATACTGATCGTCGTAGGTATTGATGTAGGTGGCCTCGACGGTGATGGTGAGGCGCATCTCAGCCGCCACATCAGCCACCTGGTCGCTGCCCGACGACTGGGGGGCCACCGGCTCGAAGTCGTAGCGAACGATGGCTCCCTCGAGCTGCAGGTCGCCGTCCTCGTCCACCAGCGCCAGATTGGTGTTCTGCTGGTAGTAGTCTTTGATGCTTTCGGTAAACTGCTGGCTCATTACGGGGGGGCCGCCGCCCGAGTCGTTGTAGAAATTCTGAATCGCCACCGACTTCACCTCCGGCGAGATAGCCGCTCCGGTAAAGGAGTAGTTGATGTTGGCACAGCCGGACAGAAATACAATTCCACAGACGATAGTTGGTAGTCGATAGTCGATAGTCCGCAGGCGACAGATAATAGTCGATAGACGATAGTCAGTCCATAGTCCATAGTCCATAGTCGATTGTCGATAGTCTATAGACGCCCGTGGACTGTCGACTATCGACTGTAGACTAACTATCGACTGTTGACCATGGACTGTCGGCTGTCGACTATCGACTATCGACCGTCGACCATCGACTCTTTCCCCCGCTCTATTCAATTTCATACTGTTTAATTTTTCGGTACAGCGTGCGTTCGGAAATGCCCAGGTCGTTGGCCGCGTACTTTCGTTTGCTGTCGTTCTTGCGCAGGGCTTTGATGATGAGCTCTTTTTCTTTTTTCTCTAGCGATAGGTCACCGTCGTCCTCCGTTTCGTGTGTGATGTCCTCAATCACGTCGTAGGGATCTTCGGCCGGAGACTCCGGCGGGGCCGACTTGGCGTAGTAGAGTCGCCGTCGGGCCAGGTTTTCGGCTTCGGCGCTGCTTAGCTCATCGTCTACTTCGTTAAACAGGTGCTCGTGCTCGCGGATAAGCGAATCGCCGTAGCCCGGATCAACGTAATCCCGGTCGGCGTATCCCGACCCGGGGCGGGAAGCAGGCCTGCCGTCCGACGAACCCGACGGCGCTGCCCCCCCTCCGCTTCGGGGCGAGTAGCCCCGCTCATTAAATCCCCCGTCCGGCAAGCCCTCGGCCTGCAGAATCTGGTATACTAATTTTTTCAGTTCGGTCATGTCGCGCCGCATTTCGAAGAGCACCTTGTAGAGCAGGTCCCGCTCGCTGTAGCCCGCGTTGCTGGCGCCTTCCTGGTGGTTGGCATCGCGGTACAGGGCGGGCAGGTTGCTCACCGAAGGGATAAAGCCACGCAGCGTAGCCGCGTCTACCTCCCGGTCTTCTACCAGTAACGACATCTGCTCCACGATATTTTTCAGCTCCCGGATGTTGCCCGGAAAACGGTAACTCAGCAGCACCTGCTCGGCCTCAGGAGTAAGCGAAATGGGCTTCACCCGGTGGCGGTCGGCGAAGTCGGTAGCAAACTTGCGAAAGATCAGCTCGGTATCCCGCCCGCGGTCGCGCAGGGGAGGCACCGAGATAGGCACCGAGTTGAGGCGGTAGTACAGGTCTTCCCGAAACTTACCCTTCTGCACCGCCTCGATCAGGTTCACGTTGGTGGCGGCCACCACCCGTACGTCGGTTTTTAGTACTTTAGAAGAACCTACCTTGATAAACTCACCGTACTCGAGCACCCGCAGCAGGCGCGATTGCGTACCCAGGGGCATCTCGCCGACCTCATCCAGGAAGATCGTACCCCGGTCGGTGGCCTCGAAGTAACCCTGGCGGGAGTCCTGAGCCCCGGTAAAAGCCCCCTTCTCGTGTCCGAACAACTCAGAGTCGATGGTGCCTTCGGGAATAGCCCCGCAGTTGATCGCAATAAATTTGTTGTGCTTGCGCGGACTCAGGTTGTGAATGATTTTGGAGAAAGACTCCTTGCCGGTGCCGCTCTCCCCGTTGATCAGCACGGTCATGTCGGTGGGAGCCACCTGAGTCGCTACGGTGAGTGCGTAGTTGAGCCGCTGCGCGTTGCCGATAATTCCGTACCTCAGTTTTATGCTTTGTAAGGTATCTTGGTCTAACATCATAACTATAGAAGATTGAGGGTGAAAAGAGTCCACAGTCGATAGTCCACGGCCGTCTATCGACTGCTGACTATGGACTCACCCTCGGCGGTTCCTAATAAAGTAGCGGCGGTGCAGTCGTGAATTTTTACCGGCACGTAATCTCCTTTTTGGTAGTGTTCTCGGGGGAACACGACCACTTTGTTAGCACTGTTGCGGCCCTGTAAATCCTGATCCGACCGCTTGGACGGCCCCTCGACCAGCACGGTGAAGGTGCGGCCCACGTCGCGGCGGTTGCGCGCTAACGAAATAGTCTGCTGGCGGTCGATGATCTCACGCAAACGGCGCTTCTTTATGTCCAGCGGAATGTCGTCGTCGTATTTGCGCTCGGCCAGGGTGCCGGGGCGCTCGGAGTAGTAAAACATGTACGAGAAATCGTACTGCACGTAGTCCATCAGCGAGAGCGTCTCCTGGTGCTCCGCTTCGGTCTCGGTGCAGAACCCAGCGATCATGTCCGAAGAAATGCCGCAGTCGTCGCCCAGGATGCGCCGAATGGCATCTACCCGGTTAAGGTATTCTTCACGGGTGTAGGTACGGTTCATCAGCTGCAGCACCCGCGAGTTACCGCTCTGCGCGGGCAAGTGGATGTACTTACAGATGTTGTCGTGGGCCCGCATGGTGTGCAGCACCGCGTCGGTAATGTCTTTGGGGTGGGAGGTAGAGAACCGAATGCGCAGGTCGGGGTGCACCCGCGCCACCCGGTCGAGCAGCTGGGCGAAGTTAACGGTTTCGGCGTTCGGGTCGCGCTCAATCTGGGCCTTGCCCTTCAGTTCGGCGTTGGGCGACCACTTGTAGGAGTCTACGTTCTGGCCTAACAAGGTTACCTCGCGGTAGCCCTGTTCGAAGAGTTGCCGCGCTTCGGCCACGATCGAGTGCGGATCGCGGCTGCGTTCGCGCCCCCGGGTGAAGGGCACCACGCAAAACGAACACATATTATCGCACCCGCGCATGATCGAAATGAAGGCGGTCACGTCGTTCGAGTTAAGCCGCACCGGGCTGATATCGGCGTAGGTCTCCTCGCGCGACAGAAAGGTATTTACCGACTTATGGCCTTCGTCCACCTGCCGCACCAGGTTAGGCAAGTCCCGGTAGGCATCCGGTCCGGCCACCAAATCCACAATCTTTTCCTCCTCCAGCAGCTGACTCTTGAGTCGTTCGGCCATGCAGCCTAGCACCCCGATCAGTAGCTCCGGTTTCTCTTCTTTTACCCGATTAAACTGAGCCAAGCGTTTGCGTACCGTCTGTTCGGCCTTATCGCGGATAGAACAAGTATTCAAGAAGATAACGTCGGCCTGGTTGAAGTCGGCGGTGGTATCGAAGCCCTCGTCTTGCATGATCGAGGTGACGATCTCGCTATCCGAGAAGTTCATCTGGCAACCGTAGCTTTCTACGTAAAGCTTACGGGTTTTTCCGGTATCCGCTTCGGCCGACGTTCGCACCCGCTCGCACGCAGCTGCCGGGTCGGGGGAAGTGGTTGGGAGGATGGCAAGTTCTTCTATCAGTTGCATACACTAGTATTTTGAGGCAACAAAAGTACGGATTGTTTGGGTGTAATGACAAAATGACAGGCTTTTTTGTTTGCAACTTTTTGCCATCAAATAGCCCACGAATTAAACAATTGGATACTAATGTACGTTTTGCATCATAAAAATCGGTAGAATTCAACTTAGCTATTTACTGGTAGAGCGTACCGAGATGCTAACAATATATAGACCGCTGATTGCGTTATTTTTTTGTGTCTAAGTTTGTTTTATTTGATTAAAGCTCATTTATTCCTTACTTTGTACTTTAAATACTTACACTTACTTAATAAATTTATTTGACCATGATGACCAGAACTTTGATTGCCGTTGCCTTTTTTAGCCTAGTTTCATTCGGAAAAACTGTTGCCCAGGATATCACCAACCAGGATTTGTACAAGTATGCGGTGGTGATGGAAACCCAGGATATGTTTAAGGATGAGCTGTCTACTCAGGTAACCGACTACATTAATAAGCAAGATCCGGCTATAAAGAACCGCTACAACGCGCTGGCAGGTGGCGAAGCCCCGGCTAATGACGCTGAAAAGCAATTTATCGGCCAGGTGAAGAGCATGCAGTCGGATCGCACCGGTGAGTTTAGCGATGCCTTTAAAACCATGATCAAGCGCGTGCTGGGAGCTAAAACCTACAGTGCCGTTAAGAAGGGAATTGCGAACGATACCGAGGTAAAAGAACGCTACAACACCATCGTGCAGGCCATGCGCTCGGCCGCCGATACCGCTAGCGCCTCAGCCGGAGAGTAATCTCTTTGCCTACTAAATCTTACTAAGCCACCTTCGGGTGGCTTTTTTTATGCGACCCCTAATCCGTAGCGGAGCACCAGCCGTATGCCTACGTAAAGGACCAGTGCAGCGGTGGCGCGCTTCATCCAGCGGGGACCCAACACGGTTAGTCCCATCCGACTTCCTAGCAACCCGCCGACCAACACTGCCCCTACCAGCGCCCCCGGTAGCCATCCGGAGGCCCCCAACGAACCACTGGCTGCCAAGCCCGCCAGTCCGGCAAGTGAATTAACGAGAATAAATACGCTGGCCAGCGCCGCAATGCGAGCCGCCGTGCCCCAGCGCAGCAGGTGCAACACCGGCGACAAGAGAATGCCTCCCCCAATTCCTACCATTCCCGACAGCAGCCCAATGCCCCCACCCAGCGCCGAAGAAACCAGGGGCAACAAGCGAACGGC
This sequence comes from Tunicatimonas sp., assembly GCA_049650865.1. GTDB lineage: Bacteria > Bacteroidota > Bacteroidia > Cytophagales > Cyclobacteriaceae > Tunicatimonas. The sequence continues at coordinate 86,013 of JBASAY010000068.1, read as the reverse complement.
CGGGGTGGTGGGAGAGCGGCGAGATGATTGAGCTACCAAAAGTAGCGCCGCGCTGATGAGCACGCCCCCAAGCGTTACAAAAAATGCGGTTTCGGTGAGCCGAAGCGTTCCGCCGAGAAAGGCAGCGGGTACGCTGAGCAACACGAACGGAAGGGCCTTCTGTAGATTGAGCGATCCGGCCCGCCAGTAGGTGTAACAATTGCCCGCCACCACCACCACGTTGCACAGCAGGGCCACCGTACGAATGGTAGCGAGATCGGTAAGGACTAAACTGAGCAGGGCCAGGTAGCTCGACCCACCTCCAAAACCGACCGAAGCGTAGAGCAGCGCAACAACAAAAAAGGCTACGGGTAACCATACTAAATCGGGCAGCGGCATGCAGCTAAAAATTTTTAGTGGACGCGGTAGAAGGAGCGGTTGGCTCAGACACTAAATATAGCAGCCCCCCGATGATGGGATACTGCTACGATGCGTCCGCTTCCTGCTCGCTCAACCAGTGGTAGGTAGCGTACTGCGCCCGCACCTCACGGCCGTCGGCGCGAATGCCCCGGTTGGCGTAGTCCCGGGTGAAGTGCACGGCCTGAACGTTGTCTTGCTGGTGAAACGACAAAATCTGCTTCACCCGATCGCGCAACGACTCGTCGAGTATCGGGAACGCCAGCTCGATGCGCCGGTACAGGTTGCGCCCCATCCAGTCGGCCGAGGCCAGGTACATCTCTTCTGCCCCGTCGTTGTAAAAGTAAAAAGCCCGAACGTGCTCCAGGTAGCGGTCTACCAGGCGCCGCACCACCAAGCCTTCACTTTCGCCGGGGACGTCGGGGGCCAGGCAGCAGATGCTTCGCACGTGCAGCGACACGCGTACCCCCGCCCGGTGGGCTTCGTACAACTTGTCGATCATCACCCGATCCTCTAGGTTGTTGACCTTCACCAGCAGTTCGGCGGTCTTGCTCCGTTTGGCCAGGGAGATTTCACGATCGATTTTATTAATGAAGTGCTTCTGCAAATCGTAGGGAGCCACCAGCAGATGCTGAAGGGGCGGCACCGCCTGGCGCTCGAACAGGCAGCTAAAGAACACCGACAGGTCGTGGGTAACGGCTTCGTGCGCCGTGAGCAGTGCCAGGTCGGAGTAGAGCGTGGCCGTGTCTTCGTTGAAGTTACCGGTGGTCAGAATGCCATAGCGCTGCTCCGTATCGCCCGTCGAACGCGTTACCAGGGCGGCTTTGGCGTGCACCTTCAGTTCGGGCAGGCTGTAGTGCACCCGCGCGCCCGCGGCTTCCAACTCCTCCGACCAGCGCAGGTTATTCTGCTCGTCGAAGCGGGCCTTCACCTCCATAAATACGTCGACCTGCTTACCGTTACGGGCCGCACTGACCAGGGCATTGGCAATTCGCGAGTCTTCGGCAACCCGGTAGAAGGTGGCTTGTAGGGAAGTGACGGCCGGGTCGATGGCCGCTTCGTTAAAGAATTGCAGGATGCTATCGTAAGAGTGATACGGAAAGTGCAGCAACAGGTCGCGCTCGTCTAATAGCTGGCGCAGCAGTCGGTCGGCGGGCACGCTGCTGGGTTGCAAGGGAGGCTGAGCGTCGTAGGCCATCCGAGGCTTGCTGGGTAGGGGAAGAGAAAAAAGGTCTTTCATCCGGTGATAGCGCCCCCCCTGCACCAGGTCGTACGAGTCTAGCTCAAACACCCGCTGCACCAGGGGCAGCAGGGGTTCGGGCAGCGCCGCATCGTAGAGGAAGCGCACGGTGCTGCCGCGGTCGCGCTCTTTGATCCGGTCGCGGATGGTCTCCACCAGGTCGCCCGCGTACTCGTCTTCGATTCCTAAGTCCGCGTCCCGATTCATCAGCGCACTGTAGCTGCCCAGCAGCTTGTGGTCAGGAAACAGAAAGGAGTAGTTCAAGCGAATCACATCGTCCAGAATCATGAGGTGTCGCTCCCCACCCGCCTTGTCCAGCACATAAAAACGAGTGAGCTGGTTAGACGGGACGTTCACGTAGGCCAGGTGCTGGGTGCCTTCGGTGGCGTGTTCTAACCAGAAGAGCAGGTACAGGTGCTGGTTCTCCAAGAAGTAGGTTTGGTGCGCTTCGGTCATTACCGGCTGCAGAAACGAAAGCACCTCCGATCGAAAATAGTGCCGAATTTTTTCCAGGTAGGCTTCGGGCACGGTTGCTTCGCGGTACACGTGCAGTCCGTGCTTCTGCCAGGCGGCGAGCACCTCGGTGAGGGTTTCGCCAAAAGCCGAGAGATGGCGATTCACGGTGTCCTGAATGCGTATGAGCAGCTCGGAAGGAGCGTGCACCATGGTGCTTCGGTCGATCTGGTCCTCTACGGTAAGGGCGCGCCGGATGGTGGCCACCCGCACCCGATAAAACTCGTCTAGGTTAGAAGAATAGATCGCCAGAAACTTCACCCGCTCGCGCAGGGGGGTGGCGGACTTCTGGGCTTCCTGCAGCACCCGTTCGTTAAAAGATAACCAGCTGAGGTCACGATCGAGGTAGGTCACGAGGTAGAGTTAGGTGGGTAGTGCTAGCGAAACCCTGCCCCGCCCAAATTGTTAGCTGCTCATCAAGTTTGGCGATTCGGGGTGCTGCGCCCCTGTCCCGTACTAAAGCGCTACCGAGCTATTCTGCGCCTACCTCTTCCCGTAGCTGTTGCATCCGGGTGCGCAGTTGGGCTACTACGGCGGGGTGGTCTTCCGCCCGGTTGTACTTTTCACCCGGATCCGTCTGCACATCAAACAGTTGGGTCTCGCCTTCTACTTCGCGCAGCTTCCACGGCCCCACCCGTACCGCTTGCAGTGTTCTGTTAAAGTACCCAAACTCCTGCCGGGGCGACTCCTCAGCTTTACCGGTAAGGAAGGGCATTAAATTAAGGCCATCTACCGGATGGTCGGGGAGGGTGCCTCCGCCTACCTCCAGCAGCGTACGGTAGATATCCAAGTTAGCCAGCAGAGCGTCGGATACCTGCCGGGGGGCAATGCGTCCGGGCCAGCGAATCATCGCCGGTACGCGCGTTCCACCCTCGTAGGTCGTTGCCTTGTGGCCGCGCAACGGCCCCGCCGAACCTACGTGCCAGGGCTTGTTGCCCAGCCCACGCTGCTTCCAGTTGCTACCTTCGGGGGTGGTGGGCACCTCGAACATGCGGGGCGGAGCATTTTGCCAGGGGCCGTTGTCAGAGGCGAAGAAGACGATGGTATTGTCTGCCAGTCCTTGCTCCTCCAGCGTTTGCAGCACCTGCCCCACACTCCAGTCGATGGTTTGGATTACGTCGCCGTAGAGCCCCGTCTTAGAAGAACCGAAGAATTCCCGGGTGGTATGAATGGGCAGGTGCGGCATGTTATAAGCTAGGTAAAAGAAGAAGGGCTGCTCTTTGTTCGCGTGGGCTGTAATGAAGCGAAGCGCCTCAGCCGTATACTTCACCGTCAGCGAATCCTGATCTACCGGATACTCGGCCACGGTGGTGTCGCGGTACATCACCAGGGGCTCATCGGTTTGCACGTAGGGCTTCAGGTAGTCGTTCGAGTAGGGCAGCCCTAGCCAACTATCAAAGCCGTGGTTAGTGGGCAAAAACTTCTTTTCCTTGTAGCCCAGGTGCCACTTCCCGGCCATGCCGGTGGCGTAGCCCGCTTGCCTCAGTCCCTCGGCTAGGGTCAGCTCATCATCGGGCAGCCCGCCGGTGCCGTCCGCCCCGGTGCCGCCCCCCAAATCAACGCGGGCCATGTAGCGCCCCGTCATCAGCTCCACCCGCGAGGGCACGCACCAGGGAGCCGCCTCGTACGAGGTGAAGCGAATGCCCTGCGCGGCCAGCGAGTCCAGGTGCGGAGTGCGAATGGTCGGATGCCCGTAGCTGCTTAGGTCGCCGTAGCCCATATCATCGGCGAACAGGATGACGATGTTAGGTTGACTTTGAGAAGCAGAAGGCGTTGCCTCGGAAGGGTTCTGACCACTGCCGGGGGTAGCGAACAGGAGGGTAAGTGACAGCAGACTGATAAGACAAAATTCGAAGAAGGGCATCCGGGGCGGGTTGGTGGGGTTATGCATTTTTCGGGTTCGGGAGGCTAGGTGTAGGATAAACGACGGTTGGTTGGCGAAGATCAGTGGCCTAAAAAAACGGTGCCTTTGGGTTACGATTTCCTTTCGGCTCCCACTAATAAACAAGAAAGCGTTAGATAAGCTGTTCCTTCGCGTTAAAAACGCTATCTTAAACCAATTATCCACCTAATCCTCTTTACTATGTTTTCTTCATCCAACGCGCGCGTACCCTTTCCTGCTTTCTTTCCCAAGGGAAAAGGCAAAGACGAAGAGCCACCGGAAGGTGACAAGAAGTAATGTTTCAGGGGCTATGTGTAGCCCCTTTTTTGTTAGTGCTCTACCCGGCCCGCGTAGCGTAGCGTAGCGATTTATTAGTCGGTCGCGCTCGCTGCCTCCGGTAGTATAAAGCTAGACCGAAGTAAATCGCCGAAAGCACTACCACCAGGGCTGCCATGCGGTGCGTGGCCCGGTAGCTCATTACCGGCGTGGTAGTGCCTCCCACCACGAAGGCCGACCAGAACGCCGGATGAGCGTAGAACGAACTGCACCGTTCCCGGTACCGAACTTTTGCCAACCGCAGGGCTTGGTCTACTGAGTTGCCGGTATACAACTCCCGGTAAAACGTTGGGATCAGGGCTGAGGTCTGGGCGTCGTCCACCTTCCAAAGGCTCATCACTACCGTGGGGCAGCCCGCGTAGGTGAATCCCCGGGCCAGACTGTACACTCCTTCGCCCTGCTGAAGTTTGCCCGTGCCGCTCTCGCAGGCACTGAGCACAGCCAGGTCAGCCTGTAGTTGCAGATCGTACAATTCGTAGGAGTACAAGTGGCCGTCGTCGATGCTGTCGTCTTCGCTGCGAAACACCAAGCGGCTATTGTTGGGGTGCAGGGTGTCGGCCAGGCCGTGCACGGCCAGGTGAATCACATCATAGTGCCGGGCTTCGGCCTTGAACTGGTGTTCGGTAGCATCCACCCCCGTATAGAACGTTCCTTCGGCCATCTGCCCCAGGGCGGCAACTTCCCGGGCCGTACCGGGCAGATGCTGCCAGTTGCTCGGGTCGGCCGCTTGGTCCGAGTCCGAATAGCCAAAAGCTAGAAAGCGCATGGCGTTCCGAACGTGCGTGGGGCGTTGGGTGAGTACCTGCGCCGAGGGGGCATAACTCACCGCTAGCGTATCCACCACGTAGGCCAGCCTCCGGTAGTCAGGCTGGGTTGAGGAAGGGGGGCGGGTAATGAGTGCCTCAAAGGGAAGGTACGAGAGCGGACCGTCGGGGATGATGGTGAGCGTTGGGGGGTAGGCCCACTGCTGCGCTTCCTGGAAACTGGCAAACAGCCCCGAAGAACGACGCTGGGCGGGCGGTTCCAGCACCGGTTGGAGCCACTGTCGGTAGAGTTTGTGGGCAGCCTGCGTATATCGCTCAAAATCTTCGCCGCGCTGAATGGCTCGGGGCGCGCGCTGTAGGGCGTCGAGCACCACCGTAAGCGCCTGCTGCATCGAGTCGGTGCGCGCGAACTGCATCAGCACGGCCCGCTTTGGGGCAATACGGAGCGCGTACAGGTAATCGGCCCCCCAGAAATATTCTACCAGGGTAGTGTTGGTTCGGACCGCGTAGTCGCGGGCTTGGCTCAGTGTATACGTATCCTGCCCGTACTTGATGCGAAAGTAGTTGGGATAGGTTTGCCTCAGATAGCGGGTAAGGTTTTCTCGCTGACGAGCTAGCGCAAACTGCTGCGTCCGTAGTTCGTTCACGGTAGAATCGGCCCCGCCGTCCTCGGCCGCCTGCAGTTCATTGTTGATAAAAGAGAGTTCCACGTTGATAGCTCGTTCCTGTTCGAGCACGCTGTCCGGAATGCCCACGCTGTTTTTAACCTGGCTGTCCACGAGCGCTTCCCAAAGCACCACGGCCTTGCACTTCTCCATAAAGTGAAAGGCCCAGTCCAGATAATCTTTGTCCGGGGCGGTTTGGTACAGCCGGTAGGCACAAACCACCGCCTGCTCGTATACCTGCCGGTGGTTCTCCAGAAAGCTTAACTTGGCGGCTTCCCGGTCGTAGAGCACCCGGCACGAGTCCATGAGCGAGTCGGCCCGGGCGAAGCAGTCCAGCGCGGCGGTGAGTCGGTCCACCTTGTCCGTTTGCTGATGCTGGGCCAGCAGCACCACCGCTTTTTGGTAGAGCAACTGAAACTTCAGCGGATCGCTCATCATGGTGCGCACCGCAGGGTTTTCCAGCAGACCGGCCGGTTGAAATCCGGGCGCCGTCGCTTGCAGGGCTCGCTGGAAGTAGTGCAGGGCCGAGTCGTAATGCTCTCTATCGTGGTGAAACTTCCCGAGTACCGACAGAATGCTGGCCGTATTTGGGTGGAGGGAGCCGTATACCTTTTGGTTGGTGACTAAGCTTCGGTGGTAGGCTACGGAGGCTGAGTCTACCTTTTCCTCTTTAGCGTAAGCGTCTCCCAGGTATTCGTACGTGTTGGCAATGTCATCCTCGTTCTGCTTATTGGAAGCGCGAAAAATTTGTAGGGCACGGTCTAACAGCCGTACTCCCCGCGGCAGACTGTCGACCCGAATATAAATGGCTGCCAGGTTGTTGAGTCGGATGATGAGGGCGGGGTCGTCGTTTCCCAAGCGCTCGGCTCCCAGTGCCAGCGCTCGTTGGTAGTTATAAATAGCCGATGCGTCGTTCCTTTGATCATCCAGGATGTTACCGAGCATCGTGTAACACACCTCTTGGAAATCTGAAGAAAGTGTTTTGGCAAGAGCAGCGGCCCGGTAGCCGTAGGCCAGTGCCTGATCAAAGTCCTCTTTAATTCGGTTGGTGGTGGCCAAGCTATACAGCACCCGAAATAGGTCTTGCTGATTTTCTCCTGGGGCTTCTTCTAGCAAACGCAGAGCTTGCTGATAATACTGCTGCGCGGTAAGATAATCGTAGTAGGTGTAGCGGTAGATATTTCCCAGGGCGTTGTAGTTCTTGGCCAGTAGCAACGGCTTGTTGATATACTTTAGCACCGTCGCCTCTTTTTGATACATCTGAACCGCCTGCGTGGGTTGCCGTATGGATTGATAATAATCTCCTAGTTCGTTGTAGACTTGGGCCCGCGTAGTATCCTGCACGGGACTGCTGGTAACAGCCACCAGCGCTCGGGACAGATAGTAAAAGGCCGAATCGCTTTGCTGCTTCCGTCGGTACAGGTCGCCCAACCAACTCAGTCCGTAAGCGTGCTGGTTCCACTGCTGTTGCTGCTGCCACTGGGCCAGGGCCCGGCGGGCGTGGTAGGCCGCACTGTCAGGCTGATCATTTAAGCGAAACGACCGGGCACGGCGGAAAGAGTCGTGCTCCCCGTCGGACTGGGCAACCACCGGCAAAGAATGAATCAACGTCCCGACGCCCAGCAGCAAGGACACAAAAAATCTCATAGAACGATACTGAAATGAATACCGCTAAAGTGCAAAATTCCTATTGAATAGTAAAGGCTGATCAGGATAAACAGAAAGTAATTGCCGGATAGTCTGGATAAATACCGGAGCTTATTCAATCTGCGGGCGAATGCTTCGCTAAATCCTTCCAATCGGTTACCTTGCGTCTTTTGAACCACGCTTAACTACGCAACGCTATGAAAACCGTCGATGACCTCAACTTTTCCGGCAAAAAGGCCCTGGTGCGGGTCGACTTCAACGTGCCCCTCGATGCCAATTATACCATTACCGATGATACCCGGATGACCGCCGCGGTGCCCACCATTCAGAAGATCCTGAGCGACGGGGGCGCAGCCATCCTGATGTCGCACCTGGGGAGACCCAAAGACGGACCCACCGAAAAGTACTCGCTCAAGCACTTGGTGAATCATTTATCAGAATTGCTGGGCGGCACTTCCGTGCACTTCGCTAGCGATTGCGTGGGTGAGGAGGCCGAGCGGAAGTCGCGCGATCTGCCGATGGGCGAGGTGCTGCTGCTGGAGAACACGCGCTTCCACGCCGGAGAAACGAAGGGCGACGAGGCGATGGCCAAGCAGTTGGCCAAGCTGGGTGATGTGTACGTGAACGACGCCTTCGGCTCGGCCCACCGGGCGCACGCGTCTACCACCGTGGTGGCCCAGCACTTCAGCGAAAAAGCCAGCGGCTACGTGATGCGCAACGAACTGGCCAATGCCGACAAACTGCTCAAGGATACCCAGCACCCCTTCGTAGCCATCATGGGCGGGGCCAAAATCTCGGATAAGATCAGCGTGATTGAGAACCTGCTCGACAAAGTCGACGACCTGATTATCGGGGGCGGCATGAGCTACACTTTCTTTAAGGCCATGGGTGGCCTGATCGGTAGCTCCCTGGTAGAAGAAGACAAACTAGACCTGGCCAACCAACTGATCAAGCAAGCCAAAGAGAAGAACGTAAGCCTGCACCTACCCATCGACTCGGTGGTGGCCGACAAGTTTGATAATGATGCGCAAACCAAGATTGCCAACAACCACGCCATCGAAGACGGCTGGATGGGGCTCGACATCGGTCCGGAAGCCCAGGAGGTGTTCTCCAATGTAATTCGACAGGCCAAAACGGTCCTGTGGAACGGCCCGATGGGCGTGTTCGAGATGGAGAACTTCGCCGCAGGTACCAAGACGGTGGCCGAAGCGGTGGTAGCGGCTACCCGGGACGGAGCGTTCTCGCTCATCGGCGGCGGCGACTCGGCGGCGGCCGTCAACAGCCTGGGCTACGGCGACGATGTGTCGTACGTGTCGACCGGCGGCGGCGCGCTGCTGGAGTATATGGAAGGCAAAGAACTGCCGGGAGTGAAAGCCTTGAAGTAGAACGGAGAATGGAGACGGGAGACCGGAGTCTGGACGTAGGAGAATCCCGTCTTCGGTCTCCGGCTTCCCGTCTCCCTTGACTAAACAGATATATGAAGTTATGCGTGGTTGGAACGGGCTTGATCGGAAGCTCCTTTGCCCTAGGACTTAAACACCAAAGCAGTGACCCTGACTTGATGGTACTAGGTGTGGACAACAACCCCGAGAACGCTGCTACGGCGCTCGAGCTGGGGGTTATTGACCAGATCGTTTCCCAAGAAGAAGGGCTGGCGCAGGCCGACGTGACCGTCCTGGCCATTCCGGTGGATCACATTGTAGCAAGCATCAATCACTGCCTGGATGGGCTGCCAGAGCGGGCGGTGCTACTGGATATGGGGTCTACCAAGCTGGCGATTGCCAACGCGGTACAGGATCATCCCCGGCGCGGGCGCTACGTGGCAGCCCACCCCATCGCGGGCCGCGAGAAAGCCGGACCCACCGCCGCCCGCCACGAGTTGATGTTCCACAAACCCATGCTGATCTGCGACCGCGAGCGTTCCGAACCCGACGCGCTCCAGCGGGCGGTCGAGCTGTTTAGTACGCTCGAGATGCGCATCACCTACACCACCTCTGCCAAGCACGACCGGCGCCTGAGCTACACCTCGCACCTGCCGCACCTGCTGGCCTTCGCCCTGAGCAACACCATCCTGGCTGAAGAAGAGAACACCGAAATGCTCGACAGCGCCGGGGGCGGACTCAAGTCGGTGGTTCGCCTGGCGCTGCACTCGGCCCAGATGTGGACCCCCATCTTTGCCCAGAACCGAAATCACCTGATGGAGGCGAACGGGCGGCTGATGGACCAGCTGGCGGCGCTGCAGGAAGCCCTGGAGGCAAACGACACCGAGGCCATCAACGCACTTATCAGGCGGGCCAATAGCATCGAAACGCTACTGCGCAACTAACCCATGCAGGCCCCCCCAGCAACCAGCTCGATGAACGAACGGCCCGCCGCTACTCGAGTAGGGCGTGCGGGCAAAGCAGGTTTGGTTAGTGGCCGTGTAATATTAGTAGTCGCCCTACTGCTGGGCGTAGGCGGGGCTTGGGGGCAGTCGGTTGATACCACCTACGTGCAAACCTTTCCGGAGTCGCTGAACCTGCGTCTGCTGTACGTGATCAAGGGCGGCGACCTGCGCGTGCGCCATCCCCAGCAGGAAGGTCCGTTGCTGTACCTGCCCCGCTACCACCCGCGGGTGGGAGTGGGCGGCTTCGTGTGGAACATCGGCTTTAGCCTGCTGCTGCCGCTGCCCCCGGCGTGGTTCGGGCAAGACCCGCGCATCCGGCGGTTCGACTTCCAGAGCTCGATATTTACCTCCCGCTGGCTGGTAGACGGAATCTTTCAGCGGTACCAGGGCTTCACCCTCCGCCGCACGGGGGGAGGGGTGCCGAGCCAAACCAGCGAGTTTTACCCGCAACTCGTCACCAAAAAGATATCGCTATCAGCTGCTTACTTGCCCAATGGCGACCGGGTCTCGCTGCGCTCTCCCTTCAACCAGGGGGCCCGTCAGCGCAAGTCGGCCGGTTCGCTGCTGCTGTCGGGCAGCGGCACCTACCTGACCGTGCGCGACCCCGTGGCGGTGGTTCCATCCGTTGGGCTGCCCGCCGAGCAACCTCTGGAGCGGGTGCGCGTCTACACCCTAAGCACCAAGGTGGGCTACACCACCAACCTGGTCTTTCGGGAGTGGTTCGTTCATTTGCTGGCCATGGCCGGACTAGACGGGCAACGAACGTACTACCTGCAGGGCGAAACGCAGGCGGGCTTCGCCGTGCAACCGGCCTACGATTTGCGCGGTGGGATGGGGTATGATACCGGGCGCTGGTACGTTGGGGCGTACGGGACGTACGACTACAACCAGTACCGGGCGGGCAGTTGGCAGTTTCGGGCTACCAGCGGGCAGTTGCGGTTTTTCTTCGGCATGCGCCTGACTGAACCCAAGTGGCTGCGCCGCCGGAAACCAAAATTTCTGGAGGACTGGCAGAAGAGCCCAAGCATTCCGCTTCCACCCATTTTTGGGTAAACATTCAGGAGCCAGAGTCGGTTAAGCAAGCGAAACAATTAACCTTTGCACCTATGGCTATTGACGAAAAAGAACTACAAGAAATGAAGGAGTACCGCGACCCCCTCACTGAGAAACTCGCGGAGTTGGAAGAGGAAGGCTACAAAGCTGACTTCAAGCTGGAAGATGGAAAGCTGAAGGTGGTAGACGGCGAGCAGTCTTTCTCAGCAGACGAATTGATTATCAAAGAAGATTTCCGGTTTGAGGGAGAAAGCAATCCGGATGATCTGTCGATCCTTTACGCACTGGAAGGCCAGGACGGCACCAAGGGAACCGTGGTACACGCCTACGGCCCCGATGCCAGTGATGCGCTGGGAGAATTCATGAAGGGTGTAAAAGAGGATGAGGAAGCCGGAGCGAAGTAGCGGTTGACACGCTTATTGTAATGAACCCTTTGCACTCACTATGATAGGTGCTACCCGCTCATTATAATGAGCGGGAGCGCGCGCTTCTGAAAGAACTTATCCCTTTCTCTTGGCAAGTTTAGAAAAGAACTTGTCTGCGCACCCCGTTTTGCTCAGTTGGTAAAGATTATGGGAACATCATGCAAGGTCATCATTGAGTCAGCGTTCTTAGCAATAGAGAAAGAATTATTGCAGAACATCTAGATTCAAGAGGCATGATCATCAGACCTTGCTACCAAATACTCTTCCTGTTGGCACTGGTTGTTCTATCGGCCTGCGTTCGAGAAGAATTGCTGGATGACATCCAAAGCGACTACTTTGAACCTCAGTTGGTTATTCACAGCTTGATTACGCCCGAAGACAGTGTGCTGGTTAATGTAGGGCGAAGTGGCCCGCTGGGCGATTCCCTGCAAACCTCTAAGGTGACTGACGCTTCGGTAACAATAAGTAACGGGCGAGGGCGAACTGCTCAACTGCCCTTACTGCGGGAGAATTTCTACACAACCGTGTACGGCATCAGTCAGCAAGATTTTTCTATCCGAGCGGGAGCTACCTATACCTTGTCAGTTACCCACCCTGAGTTGCCAACAGCGGAGGCTAGCTGTACCGTGCCAGGAACGGCTACACCCTTAGAAGCGGTGAGGTACGTCGGAAAAAGCCGCGTTCCTGACGACGGCAGATTCACTTATGACGTTCAGGTTAGTTGGTATGATAGCGGGCCTTACTTGCACCGGGTGTATTTCTCCGGCGACTATGCCACTACAAATCCTAAAGATGGAAGTATCCTGGAACAAGGAGAGTATCAAAATCGACAAGATCCCTTTCATGGCATTGAGCAGATAGACAGTCTCTTTACTTACTACGATAGTTTCTTTTCCGGTGAAATAATCTATACCGACACTCTTCCAAACGGCACCATTGTTTCTTCGGAACAAATAGAAGCCCCCACTACCTATCAGCTCGCTACCTATTTAGTCACGCCCGACGAGCATATGGCTCGTTACCAAGCATCCCAAGAAATATTTGCTCAGAACGAGAGCGAACTCAATTCAGATAGCTTTATTGGACTCTACCGCAGCGTCATTCCTGAGTATACCAACGTACGGGGCGGACTGGGAGTCTTTGGAGCGTACCTTCGTTCCGATCCTGTTTACCTGACTCTAGAATGAGACGGTTTACCGCCCCCGCCCCCCAACCGGAACGTATCGCTACGCCAACGTCCGTACCGCTTCCACCCTTGATCAAGTTAGGGGCAGGCTGTTGGATGACGTTTTTGTGGTTGTTGATGGTAATTTTGTTCAGCCAATGTGCCCGCCCCTTTCAGCCTCTGGCTTTGGAAACCCGTAGCTACCAACAAACCGCTTCCGCCCCTGCCGACGCTTCCAAAGGCTTGCAGGTAACCTACGACACCTTCGGTATTTTAGAAGTAAGCAACAACCGCCGTTACGTGAAGAAGGCGCACAAGCGTAACATCAAGTTCCTGCCGGTGCGCCTGGAGAACACTACCCGCGACATCCTCACGGTTAATCGGTCTGATCTGCAGGTCTTCGGTGAATACGAAACGATGGCTACGCCTAGCCTAAAGAAGTTGCGACGCGTACGACAGGTATCCTGGCCCTACCTGTTGTTTCTATTGCCTGACTTTACCGTAAGTGACAGGGGAGGTGATGTAAGTGTTCGTCTTACTTACTTTCCTATCGGCACCGCCTACGGGATAAGCAACTTCGCGGTAGCGCGCGTAGCCAACCGAAAGTTCCGGCAAAGCATGCAGCAGCACGCGACCTATCCGATTGCGGTTCCCCCCGGCCAAACGCGCTACGTCTTGTTACCCGTCGCTGCCGACCAGCCTACCAACCAACTACAAATCCGCTATGTGGCCTCGCCCCGCTAGTCGTTCCGTGGCTGCTCATCGCCAGCAGCTACGGCGCTGTACCTTATATATAGGAGTAGTTCTGCTGGCAGCGGTAAGCGTAAGCCAAGCGCAAGACCGCGCCGTGGTACACTTGCTCACGGTGGACAAGAACACTCAGAAACCGGTGGCGGACGTGGAGCTCACCATTGACGCCATTCAGAAAACGTTCACTACCAAAGAGGAGGGTGTGGTCACGCTATTACTTCCTGTGTCCTATTACAATGTGCGGGCCAGTAGCTTGGGCATTGTCAGCCAGGATTTTCAGATTGTGGTGCAACGAGACACCACCTTCACCTTCTCGGTCACCGTAGCATCGCGGGTGCTGGACGAAGTGGAAATAGTAGAGTCTCGCATCAACGAAAAGGCGAAGCATAGTGTGGCCGGAATAGAAACCATCACCCCGCAGCAGGTGCAGCAACTGCCCATGCTGGCCGGGGAAAAGGACATTGTGAAGTCGCTCACCCTGCTGCCGGGGGTGCAAACCGGCACCGAAGGCAGTGCCCAACTGCTGGTGCGGGGCGGCACGGCCGATCAGAACCTCTACCTGCTGGACCAAGCGACGCTCTACCACTCCGGGCACCTGCTGGGATTCTTGTCTTCGTTCAATCCGCTAGCTACCGACAGCGTAACGCTCTACAAGGGCGGCTTTCCGGCGCGCTACGGTGGGCGGCTGTCGGCCATTCTGGATGCCCGCGTAAAGGAGGCCAACCTGGATTCGCTGCGCGTGGATAGCAATATCGGGATCATCTCGTCTAAAGCCAGTGTAGAAGTGCCACTGGTTCGCAATAAGGCGTCGCTGCTATTGGCTGGACGGCGCACCTATCTGGATGTGTTTCAACGGTTAGCATCATCCAATGATCCGGTACGTGAGCAGGTGAGCTACAGCTTCTACGATGTTAACGCCAAAGGGGTGTACTACTTCGGCCCTGATCACAAGCTGACGGCGCACTTCTACCAAGACCGCGACTCGTACTTTGATATTGTAGATGATCGAGCGAACAACAGCCTCAGCGAAAATCGCCTGACCTGGCGAAACCGCGTGATGGGCCTCAACTGGGAGAAACCGCTGAGTATGCGCGTGCAGCATACTCTGTCGCTAAGTACCTCCCGCTACGGGCTGGAGCAGAAGGAAGTGCGCCAGCAGCCGGAAGCCGACAACAACTATCAATCAGTCTATACCAGTTCTATTCAGGACATCAGCATCAAAAACAACCTTCGGGTCACGCTGAGTGACTATTTCTCGCTGGATGCGGGAGTGCAGTTGGAGCGCTACGATACCGAACCCGTCACGCTTTTCTCGCAGGAGGCCGGGCAGGTGACCGAAGGGCAGAACCTGCCCAGTCAGATTGCCTACCAGGGATCCCTTTACGGAGAGGGGCATCTGGAATGGCTCGCCTATACGGTGGACTTCGGACTGCGGATGTCGCACTACTGGGTGGCCCAGCGGGGCTATTTCAATCCTGAGCCGCGCCTCAACATCAAACGCACTATCAACGAACGCGACGCGGTGAAGCTCTCCTACACCCGCATGGCGCAGCCGTTGCACCTGCTCACCGACCCCGGCCTGGGCTTGCCCATCAACCTGTGGGTGGCTTCCAACGAACAAATCGCTCCGCAAACCGCGCATCAGATCAACGGGGGCTACTACACCAGTTTCTTGGCGGGCAACAACAACTACAGCCTCAGCGTGGAAGGTTACTATAAAAAGATGCAGGACATTGTAGCCTACCGCGATGGATACAGTTCCAGCAGTTTCACCAACCAGGCGCAGAACGGACCAGCCCGCTGGGAAACCCTGGTGGTGCGGGGCGCGGGCACCTCCTACGGGGCCGAAGTGCTGCTGGAAAAAACCACGGGCGAACTGACCGGCTGGCTGGCCTACACCTTGTCCAAAACTACCCACCGCTTTGATGCCCTGAACGCCGGGGAAGCGTTTCCCTCTCGCTACGACCGTCGGCATGATTTGTCATTGGTAATGTTCTATCCGCTCAGCGACAAGTGGAAGCTCAACGCCAACTTTTCGTACGCCACCGGTCAGCCGGTTACCTTGCCCGTAGCGACCTACCTGGGCTTTTCTTTTAACTATGACCGGGCGGTGGTCAACGAGCAACCGACGCTATCCTATACACAAGGGAGACGCAATTCGTACCGCATGAAGGACTTCCACCGCCTTGACATGGCCCTGCAACGAAGGCTACGGTGGCGGAAGATGAGTGGCACCCTGGAACTAGGGGTATTTAATTTGTATAACCGTCGAAATCCTTATTACTACTATGCTGACAGCGATGGAGCGAGAGGTGGCATCTCCACCATTAAGTCGGTGTCGCTGTTTCCTATCATTCCTTCCGTGTCGGTTTCTTGTTCATTCTAAGTGCTAGGTCATGCACTTCACTGATTTTTTTGTTGCCCCTCGAAGGCTCCGTTTTCGAGAAGCTCGTTTAGAAAGTCGTCTTGTCTATCAAAGGTGCGCAGTCCCTCGATGATTCCGGTAGTCACTTCGTAGTCGCTCATCTCGCGCATGACGTAGGGTGGGGGCATGTGCGAGGCGGTCAGCTGATCCAGTTCGCTAGCCGTTAGCTTAGCCACCGATTGAGCTAAAGCCTGGTAGCGCTGCGTCATGGCCTGCCGAAGGGCGCGCTGCTGCGTCTGGACTTCTTCCTGGGCGATCAATTCCTTCACCTTTTTCTTCTGCTGGTATTCGCTGCTAAACAGGTTGGCAAAAGCCGTTACGGCTCCGTCGAGCGTAGCACCGTTAGGCCCCACTCCAAGCTGAACCGCCTTCTGCTCAGCGCGCGGCTTTCGCTCAAAGATGGGTTCACCACGGGGGCGGCGCATGTCTACGGTCGTATCGTATTCGCGGCGGATGTACTTGGTGATGTCGCCGTACTCCCGAACGCGCACTTCGTTCAGCATGGTAATTTGCGGTTGCATCCGAATGGTGAGTTGCCGTAGTTGTTCAAGAGTACTGTCGGCCACCACCAAGGCGTAGGGTTGGTAGCCAACGCGCGTGAACATCAGCGTGTCTTGTCGGGCAATGCGGGTTTTGAAGCGACCATCGGGACGCGTCACTCCACCAAGGTTGGTATTGAGCACGCGCAGGTGCACCGACTCCAGGATGAAGGTACTGTCAGCATCCACCACCATTCCCTCGATCACCACCGTATCCGGGCTTTGCCCGAAAGCCAAGCTAGAGCACAGGAGAAACAAGAGTAGGCACCGAAGCGGCATACAGATTGAGTTGCAGTGAGTACATTACCGAAAGATACAACGATTTTACAGTCGTTTAGTGCACCAAAGCGCATTGCCAGGCAACCTCAATTTATTGTTACGAGCTACTTAGAGGATAGATGGCGGTTATAATAGGTTGTTCCAATCAATGTGCTTTGTTAACTTTTCAGCCGTAGAAGTACTGAGAAAAAGCTATTTTGTAACTTGAGAAGCAATCAAGAAAAGCTTCTTTATAGCGTGCAATGAGCGCCTCGAAATAAAGATTATCTTTGCTAAAACATGACTAAGAAATTATGGCAAACAAGCTAATCAGATTTGATTGGGCAATCAAAAAAGTGCTAAGACATAAAGCTAACTTCACTATACTAGAAGGTTTTCTGTCGGAACTGCTTAAGTTCGAAGTGAAAATAGAAAACATTCTTGAGGGGGAGGGCAACAAGGAAGAAGCGAATGATAAATACAACCGGGTAGACGTTTTAGTTAAATCTTTAAGTGGCGAGCTCATGCTGGTGGAAGTACAGAACGAATCACAGGTAGACTACTTTCAAAGAATGGTGTACGGCGCTTCCAAACTAATTACTGAATACATCAAAGAAGGAGAGCCCTATAGTGCCATAAAAAAAGTGTACTCAATTAACATTGTTTATTTCGGGTTGGGGCAAGGTCAAGATTATGTCTATGAGTATGATGGAAAATTTGTCGGCATTCACTACGGAGACATATTGCAACCGACGTTGACACAAAAGAGCGCTTTTCAGATCACGAAAACCAAAGATATATTTCCGAAATATTATGTTATAAAGGTTAACAACTTTGATGACGTAGCTAAAGATACGTTGGACGAGTGGATTTACTTCTTGAAAAACAGCGAGATAAAGGAGGGATTCAAGGCAAAAGGATTGAAGGAAGCTGGAGAGAAACTACAAGAAGAGACTTTAACTGCGGAAGAGCTGATTGCCTACAAGCGGTTTCAAGAGAATCGCAGGATAGAACGGAGTGAGATAGAGACAGCTCTAAAGGAAGGAGAAGAAAAAGGAATAGAGAGAGTAGCCTTAAATGCTATACGCAAAGGAAAAAGAGACGAACTAATTATCGAGCTTACTGGGTTAACTAAGGAACAAGTTAAGTTATTGAGGAATGAAAACCTCACATAATAAACTTTATCCCGATAATTTTTTACCCGGAGGTTCGTGCCGCCGTGGCCCGGTTGACACGAACCTTAAGAGTTTATCAGAATAACCTCTAATAAAAGCTTAGAAACTACGGCTGCTCATCATGAGAGTAATACTTTTCAACCGGAGTACTAGGGCGTGTTGACATATGGATTAACGAGAGATTTTGAGCGAGGTTTTTGGCTAGTCAAGACGCTTGAGGCGGGCAATGCGAGGGCATCGGCCAACAAAAGCAACGCAGAATAGTGGTTCCCCACCGGGACGGAAAGCGCGCCAAAATTACCGTTCAAATTTATATGTCAACACGCCCTAAGCTCATTTATGCTGTCCCCCCTTTTCCACATACCCCTTCAAATCGCTGATCGTGGTCAATCCTAACGCAGTGGCTTGCTTCTCGCGCATCATCAAGGCCGCAGTGTTGTTGAAGCCCAGGGGCGGCAGCAGGCTTAGGTCGAAGCGCCGTTGCACCTCCGCTTGCGCGTAATCGTATACCCGATCTTTGTTGCCGCCCAGGCTGTCCAGCACCGTCGGCGGGGGTTGCAGCATTACCAGTAGCACCGTGCCGGTGTACTCGGGGTACAGGTCCACGTCGCCCAGCTTGATGGCGTCCATCAGCAGCTTGGTGCCCCCGAAGCCCTGCTTGAGTTCTACCGTCAGGTTGCTGTTCGCCTCAATAAGGATTGTGAAAAGCTCAGCCAAGATAAAGTTCTCGGTGAAGTTCTTGGAGCCTACCACCAGATCAGCTTCGCCTCGTTTTTTGTCCACCGTCGTTATTCCCTGCTGCTCCAGAAAGTCGCGGGCCACGGCGCGGGGCGAGCGCTGGTTCTCATCCACCTCGTAGTTCATCTGCATTATCTCAGCCGCCGAAATCTTCCCGGCGATGGCTTCGAATACTGGGCGCAAGCTGGGGAAACGCAGCAACGTGGCCTGTCGCACCAGGGGGGCGGCGTAGTAGGGCGGAAAGTGACCAAGATTATCCTCGAGCACCCGCAGGTTGTAGGCCCGAATGCGTCCGTCGGTAGAGAACCCGCTGATCACGTCTACCTTCCGACTTGAAATCGCCTGGTACATCAACCCGACTTCCATCTCCTGAATGGGCATAGAGAAACCGTAGACCCGCTGCAGGGCCCGGTAGCCATCTTCCCGCTCCATAAACTCAGAGTTGAATCCCGCCACCAACTCGTTCCGCCCCTCCGCCTCCGATCGGTAGAACAGAAAATAAGCCAGCCCGACCAATCCGACCACCACCAGGGTAGTTAGAAAAATTGATCGGCCCCGTTGTCGCAACTGCCGCGTCACCGTATTAGATTGTAACCCCCGTTCCAGTCCTCCGAGCAATACGTCCAGCGCAATCGCCAGCAGCGAAGCGGGCACGGCCCCCGCCAGAATCATATTCGTGTTGTTCACGGCGATGCCCCGAAAGATATACTCGCCCAGCCCTCCGGCCGCAATTAGGGCGCAGAGCGTGGCCACCCCGATGTTGATCACCGTGGCGGTGCGCAGTCCGGCGAAAATCATCGGCAGCGCCAGGGGCAGCTCCACCTGCTGCAGCACCTGCCGGTCCGACAAGCCCAGTCCGCGCGCGGCCTCTACCACCAGCGGGTCCACCCCCTGGATGCCCGCGTAGGTGTTGCGCACGATGGGCAGCAGGGCGTAGAGAAACAGGGCAATGATGGCCGGGGTGACGCCGATGCCGAAGAACGGAAGCATAAAACCCAGCAGGGCAATACTCGGTACGGTTTGGATAATGTTTACGAAGCCCAGCACGGGACGCGACAGCGGGCGGTAGCGCGTGAGCAGAATGCCCAGCGAAACGCCTACCACCGTAGCGATGAGCAGGGCCACCGAGGTGATCCACAGGTGCTCGTAGGTTTGCTGGAGGATTTCCCGGCGGTGGTCAACAAAAAAGGTGAAGAAGTTTTGAACCATCGGTGGGCTACAGACAGACTACAGTCTGCTACTGCGCATTGATCATCTGGTGAAACAAGTGCGTCAGCTTGGGTTCAGCTTCGCCCGCTACCCGAATAATTTCGCTAACGTCAACCGGCTCCAACTGGTCGGGGTCGCAGAGATCGGTGACGATGGAGACGGCCAGCACCCGCAGTCCCATATGGTTGGCGACAATCACCTCCGGCACGGTCGACATGCCCACCAGGTCGGCCCCGATGGTGCGCAAGAAGCGGTACTCGGCCCGGGTCTCCAGGTTGGGGCCATTTACGGCAGCGTACACGCCCTTGTGAATGCGGAAGCCCGCTTCTTTGGCCACCTGCCAGGCGCGGTGCATCATCTCCGCGTCGTAGGGCTGACTCATGTCAGGGAAGCGGGGGCCGAACTCGTCTAGGTTTGGACCGGTGAGCGGGTTAGCGGTTTGCAGGTTGATATGATCCTCAATGATCACCAGGTCGCCCTTCTCGTAGCGGGTGTTGATGCCGCCCGACACGTTGGAGATGTAGAGGGTGGTGACGCCCAGCAGTTTCATCAGGCGGATGGGGTAGGTGATCTGCTGCATGGTGTAGCCCTCGTA
The DNA here is from genome assembly GCA_049650865.1 of Tunicatimonas sp. Classification (GTDB taxonomy): domain Bacteria; phylum Bacteroidota; class Bacteroidia; order Cytophagales; family Cyclobacteriaceae; genus Tunicatimonas. The sequence continues at coordinate 65,852 of JBASAY010000068.1, read as the reverse complement.
GTGATGGAAGCGCCCCTGCATGGCGATCACCCGTTGGTTGCCCAGGGTGCCGTAGATCAGCTTGCCGGCGTGGGTTTCCACGGTGCTCACCGGAAAGTGCGGCAGGTCGGCGTAGGACACGCTGTACTCAGCCTGGATTTCTTGCGCCAAGCCGCCTAGTCCGGTGCCCAGCACGATGCCGATGGCGGGGGGAGTGGTGATCTTATCGGCCAGGTAGTGCTGGGTTTCTTGAAGTTGGTCGGTCATGCCAGGGGTTTGTTGAGACGCGTCGCAACGCGTCTGTACGGGGGATTTAGAATTTTCTGATGGTGGTTTCGATGATGTCGCAGCATTCGTCGAGCTGGGCTTCGGTGATCACCAGGGGCGGGGCAAAGCGGATGATGTTGCCGTGGGTGGGCTTGGCCAGCAGTCCGTTTTCCTTTAGTGCAAGGCAGATGTTCCAGGCGGTGTCGCTGTCTTCGGTGTCGTTGATTACGATGGCGTTGAGCAGCCCCTTGCCGCGCACCAGGGTAACCAGCTCGTGCGTGTCGGCCAGTTGCTGCATACGCTGCCGGAAGCGCTTACCGAGGGTTTGGGCCCGTTCGGCCAGTTGCTCTTCCTGCACCACTTCCAGGGCGGCCATCGCCACCCGGCAGGCCAGCGGATTGCCTCCGAAGGTGGAGCCGTGTTCGCCGGGTTTAATAGAAAGCATCACGGCATCATCGGCCAGCACCGCCGAGACGGGCAGCACGCCGCCCGACAGGGCTTTGCCCAGGATGAGCACGTGGGGGCGCACCCCTTCGTGCTGACAGGCGTAGAGTTTTCCGGTGCGGGCGATGCCGGTTTGCACCTCGTCGGCCATAAAGAGCACGTTTTTCTGCTGGCACAGTTCGTAGGCGGCGCGGAGGTAGCCTTCATCGGGCACTACCACCCCGGCTTCGCCCTGGATGGGTTCCACCATAAATCCGGCCACGTGCGGGTCTTCCAGTGCTTTCTCCAGTGCTGTTAGATCATTATAAGGAATGATTTCGTAGCCCGGCATGTAGGGGCCGAAGCCTTTCCGGCTGCTAGGATCGGTAGAGGAAGAGATCGCGCCCAGGGTGCGCCCCCAAAAGTTGCCTTCGGCGAAAATAATCTTCGCCTGGTTATCGGGAATGCCCTTGACGGTGTAGGCCCACTTGCGGCAGAGCTTCACGGCGGTTTCGCCGCCTTCCACGCCCGTGTTCATGGGCAGCACCCGGTCGTAGCCGAATAGTTGGGTGATGTAGCGTTCGTATGCGCCCAGCACGTCGTTATAAAACGCCCGCGAGGTAAGCGTGAGCACCTGGGCCTGCTCGGTGAGGGCTTGGATGATCTTCGGGTGGCAGTGCCCCTGGTTCACCGCGCTGTAGGCCGACAGGAAATCGTAGTAGCGCCGACCTTCCACGTCCCACAGGTGCACCCCTTCGCCGCGGTTCAGCACCACGGGCAGCGGGTGGTAGTTATGGGCTCCGTACTGCTCTTCTTGGTCAATAGCCTGCTGGCTGGTGTTGATTGTTTCGGTCATACGAACGGATTAGTTACACTATTTTTTTTGATGGCAAGCTACTGAAAAAACGAACTTAAAAACAGAGAAGCATCTGACAAAAAGCCGGAAGGCCTTTTGATTCAGGATAAAATTTAGGATATTTGTGCCCTTGAAATTTTAAACGAGTACTCATTATGGCCCGAATTTGTCAGATATCCGGTAAACGACCCCGCGTAGGTAACAACGTCTCTAAGGCGAATAACAAGACGAAGCGTAAGTTCTATCCCAACCTACAGCGCAAGCGTTTTTACCTGCCCGATGAAGACCGTTGGGTTACGTTGCGGGTGGCGACGTCTACCCTGCGTACTATCAACAAAAAGGGCATTGAGGTGGTGCTGAAAGAAGCGCGGGCCAAAGGAACCTCTCTGGTGTAACCGTCGTTTAGGTCAGCGCTGCTAACAACTATTTATTATGGCTAAGAAAAGCAAAGGAAACCGCATTCAGGTGATCATGGAGTGCACTGAACACAAAAACAGTGGGCTGCCGGGCACCTCGCGCTACATTACTACCAAGAACCGCAAGAATACCACCGAGCGGCTGGAGCGCAAAAAGTATAATCCCATTCTCAAAAAACAGACTGTCCACCGAGAAATTAAGTAACCATGGCTAAGAAAACCGTTGCAACCCTCAAAGACAAAAACGCGAAGAACTACGCGAAAGTGATCAAAGCCGTAAAGTCCAGCAAGTCTGGTGCTTTTACCTTCCGCGAAGAGATCATACCATTAGACGACGTAAAGGCGCATCTTGCGAAGTAGCCCGCTCGTTCGTACGTAACATTTACTTAAGCCCCCCGTGGGCTTTTTTTGTAGGCAACCCTCACTTTTCTTATACTCAGTTGTTCTAGGGCGCGTTGACATATAACCTAAACGGCGATTTTGGTACGCTTTCCACCTGTTCTGCGTTGCTTTCGGCGCCCGATGCCTCAGCATCGCGCTTCTCAAGCGCCTTAATCAGACGAAAACCGTCCTCAAAATCTCTCGCTAATCTATATGTCAACACGCCCTAGAACTACGCTTTCTGCTCTACTTAAATATCAAGGTTAGCGTACTTGGCGTTCTTCTCAATAAATGCGCGGCGGGGGGCCACATCATCACCCATCAGCATTGAGAACAAGTGATCAGCTTCAGCCGCCGAATCGATGGTAACCAGCTTCAGGCTTCGGGTATCAGGGTTCATGGTGGTATCCCACAGCTGCTCGGGGTTCATCTCGCCCAAGCCTTTGTAGCGCTGCACTCCTACTGAATCTACTTTGCCGTTGCCCGCCAGTTCTTGCACGGCCGCTTCCCGCTCCTCTTCGGTCCAGATGTAGCGCTCCTCTTTACCTTTCTTAACCAAGTATAGGGGAGGTAGGGCAATGTATAGATACCCGCTCTCGATCAGGGGCCGCATGTAGCGGAAAAAGAAGGTCAGGATCAGCGTGCGAATGTGGCTACCGTCTACATCGGCATCCGTCATGATGATGATTTTGTGATAGCGCAGCTTTTCCATGTTGAGTCCCTTCTCATCGTCTTCGGTACCAAACGATACGCCCAGGGCGGTGATCATATTCTTGATCTCCTCGTTGTCGTAGATCTTGTGCTCCTGCGCCTTCTCTACGTTCAGGATTTTGCCCCGCAGCGGCAGGATCGCCTGGAAGTTACGGTCGCGCCCTTGTTTTGCCGACCCCCCCGCACTGTCACCTTCTACAAGGTATAATTCGCAGTTGCCGGGGTCGTTGTCCGAACAGTCGGCGAGTTTGCCGGGCAGGCCGGTGCCGGTGAGCACGTTCTTGCGCTGCACCATCTCGCGCGCTTTGCGGGCTGCCTGCCGCGCCTGCGCTGCCAGAATAACCTTCGATACGATCTGCTTGGCCTCCTTGGGGTGCTCTTCCAGGTAGGTCGACAATGCGTCACCCAGGGCTGAGGCCACCGCCCCCATCACGTCAGAGTTGCCCAGCTTGGTTTTGGTTTGCCCCTCAAACTGGGGCTCAGCTACCTTCACCGAGATTACCGCGGTGAGCCCCTCCCGAAAGTCATCGCTGCTAATCTCTACCTTGGCCTTCTCGAGCAGTCCTGAGCGGTCGGCGTACGACTTCAGGGTACGGGTGAGGGCGCTGCGGAAACCCGTTACGTGCGTTCCACCCTCAATGGTGTTGATGTTGTTCACATAAGACACCACGTTCTCGGTAAACGAAGTGTTGTACGACATGGCTACCTGCACGGGTACTTCGCCCTTCTCGGCATCTACGTAGATGGGTGCGGGAATTAGCTTCTCGCGGTTGTTGTCTAGGTAGTTCACGAACTCAACCAAGCCCCCTTCGAAGAAGAATTCTTCGGTTTCGGGCTCCCCATCGCCGTCTTTGTCGCGCTGGTCGGTTAGGGTGATGCGGATGCCCGCGTTCAGAAAGGCCAACTCGCGCAGACGCGTGGCGATGGTTTCGTACTTATATTCTTTGACGGTAAATATTTCGGTGTCCGGCCTAAACTGCACGGTGGTGCCGGTACGGTCGGTGGTGCCAATCTCACGCACCTCGAACAAGGGCACACCCCGTACGTACTTCTGCTCGTACACCTTCCCCTTGCGGTGCACCGTGGCGTGCAAGCTCTCCGACAAGGCGTTCACGCACGATACGCCCACCCCGTGCAGTCCGCCCGACACCTTATACGTATTCTTGTCGAACTTGCCCCCGGCGTGCAGCACGGTCATCACCACCTCTAGCGCCGAACGGTTCTCCTTCTGGTGGATATCCACCGGAATGCCCCGGCCGTCGTCCTGGACGGTAATCGAATTATCCTTTTCGATAACCACATCGATGCGGCTGCAGTAGCCCGCCAGCGCCTCATCAATAGAGTTGTCCACTACCTCATACACCATGTGGTGCAAGCCCTTGTTGTTCACGTCGCCAATGTACATGGCGGGCCGTTTGCGCACGGCTTCTAACCCTTCGAGAACCTGAATATTACTAGCTGAATAATCGCCCGCGCTGACGGCGGCCAACGAGTCCGTTTCTGTGTTTGTTTCTTCCATAGTTATTGTAGAGCGTAACGCTCAAAATTACGACAATTATGCGGTTTTTGCGAATAAGAAGACAGTTATTAGCCAGCTGGTGTTGGGGGGCTTTTTCAACGGATAAACACTGGATATCGTCTACTAACTTTGGTGATTTTGTCGTCAGTCAGCCGCTCACATCCAGCCGCTTAGAACAGTACCTGCCATCCACCCGCTGTCGTCTAATCTTAGTACGTTCCGGCACGAAGCATTACCAGGGTGCAGGCTTCAACCGCCTCAATCCCTTGTTGCGTAGCCTGTTGGTACAGTTCATGGTTTTCGGTGCCCGGATTAAAGACGATGCGCTGCGGATTTAACCCCAACAGGTAGTCGTACCACTCGGGCTGGTGACGTGGCCCGATGTACAGCGTTACGGTGTGCACATCAGCAATTTCAGGACGGTCGCGCAGGTCTACGATGGGCTGGCCCGCCACCTCACCCCGCTTGATGCCCACGGGCACAATGGCGTGCTGATACTCAGTGAGCAGATGCGCGGCGGTGTAAGCGTAACGCGACGGATTCGGAGTAGCTCCGATGATAACAGTTTTCTTTGACATGAGTGGAAAAGTATGAAGTGGAAAATGGGGAGGAAAGGAGACCGGTAGTCCGGAAACCGGAGACCGGACGTATAAATTTCCGGCCTCCGTTCTTCGGTCTCCCTTCTTAAAACGCGTAACCAACGGTAACTCCAAAGTAGAACGGAACAAAGGGGCGTTTCAGTTCTTCCTCAATAATGGTAGCCTCGGGGCTCCCTGCCTCGTAGCGCACGTGCGGCAGCCGGTAGCCTACTCCCACTCCCCCAAACAGATCGAACGTGAGACCCCGGGCGTGGCGGTCGCGCACGATGCGGTTGCTGGCTAAATCTCCGTTCTTGATCAGGCGCGTGCCCACGAGCAGTGCGTACGACAGGCGTTGTTCCTTGGCCAACAGGCGGGGCGGCAGATCACGCGGCGAAGTAGGGGCCATGTTGGCGTAGTGGTAGAGATAGTCGAAGCCCAGTTGGTGGCCGAAGTAGAACATGCCCGCCCACGAGTCGGGGTGGTAGAACTTCTGCTTCAGATGCACGAAGAAGCCACGCTGGTACGCGGTGTTTGGGGATACTTCTTCGCCTCTCTCCCAAAAAGGACTGCGCAGCAGCCCGCCCTCCAGTTCGTAGCCCAGCCGCTCCTGCAGGTAGTACTCAACACCCAGCGAGAGGCGGCTGCCGATCAAAGCTACCGGGTTAACTCCCACAATGAAGCGCCGCCGCTCGTTGATCGTCGACTCAAAGTAACGCAGGCGCTTCTTCTTGCGAAACAGATAGTTTGGGTTCTGCGCTCCTACGCTATCCGGCTCGGCTTCTTCCTGATTCACGTACGCTTCCAGCGCCTCAAACCGCGACTGCTCATTCTCGTACACACTTTGGTAGTAACCCGCCAGCGTGCCGTCGTCCTCGTAAAGCTCCCACACCCCAGTTCGTTTGCTTTGGGCCACCGTGCCCTTCATCTTTAACGAACCGTCGGCGTAGTAGCCAAAGTAGGTTCCTTCTCCGTCCTCAAAAACGCACTTACCCTCTAGCGTACCATCCGGGTAGTAGTAGCGCCACGTGTCCTGGTTCACCCCATCCATAATGCGCCCCTGCACCTTAAGCGATCCGTCGCCGTAGTACTCGCGGTGGGTGCCGTCGCCCTGATTAAAGATCGTTTCCCCCTTAAAGTCACCGTTGCTGTGGTACAGCTTCCAGTAGCCCTCTTTCACCCCGTCGCGTTCGGCACCCTCGGCGCTTACCTCCCCATTTTGGTAGTAGTAGGTCCACTTCCCCACCGACGAACCATCCAGAAAGTCGCCTACCGACGAGCGTTTTCCGTTGGGGTAGTAGAACTTCCATAAGCCGTGCCGGGTGCCCTGCCGGTACGCTCCTTCGGCCTGCACCGCTCCGGTGTCGTAGTAGCGCTTCCACAAACCTTCGTTGCGCCCCCGCACCTTAACGCCCCGCAGTTGCAGCGCGCCGTTGAGGTAGAAACTTTCGTAGTGCATCGTATCCTCTTGGTGCACCGCGCGCGACTGTAGTGCTCCGCCCTCGTAGTATTCGTTCCAAGCACCCAGCCGTTGCCCCGCCTCAAACGCTCCTTCCTGCTTTAGCTGGCCGTTCTCGTAGTAGAACCGCCACGGGCCCTGCCGGAGGCTATCGTACACCTCGCCCACCATCTGCAGCTGGCCGTTTTCGTAGAAGTACTCCCACCGCCCGGCGTTACGATTCTCCTCGAGGGGGCCTCGCATCCGCGGCTTTCCGTTCTCGTAGAAGTACTCCCAGTAGCCGGTGGCCCGGTTGGCTTTGTACTGTCCGTTGGCTTTCACCTGCCCGCTGGCGAAGAAGGAGGTATACGGCCCGTCGAGTACGTTGGGGTCGGTAGCCCGTACCCGAAAGGTTTCCTGGGGCACGCGCCGTTCGTCGTCGTAGTAGTGGGTGATGGTATCCTGAGCGCGGGAAGAAAACCCGTAGGTTGACCCAATGGCTACGAGGAGCAAAAATCTAAGAAGCCCGTGCCACCCGTCTACGTTCATGATTGCTGATTCAGTGTTCGGCTTTTGCCTAGTGCATTCGGTCGGGACGTACCTCTAAACTACGCACTATTTCCGCCTCCGCCCGCAGCAGCTCCTCCCACCGCGCCTTCACCGTGGCCTCGGGCATATACTCTTTGGCCAGCTTGATAAAGGTAACGTAGTGTCCGGCCTCCGAGGCCATCAGGTCGTAGTAAAAGGCCTTCAGGCTTTCATCGCTTAGGTTTTTCCACAGCACTTTGAAGCGCTCGCAGCTGCGAGCCTCAATCATGGCGTTAATCAGCAGCTTGTCCATCAGCTGCCGCTCAATAGCCCCGCCCTTGCGCTCGTGCCGGGCCAACTGCACCACGTAGGCATCGGTACGCTTCTTGCCCAGCGTGAAGCCCCGCTGCCGCATCTGCTCCAGCACCCGCTGGAAGTGCTCCCACTCCTCGGCCACAATGGGCGCGAGCACCTCAACCAGCTTGGGGCGGTCCGAGAACTGTACGATCAGCGAGATGCAGGACGATGCCGCCTTCTGTTCGCAGTAGGCGTGGTCAGTCAGGATTTCCTCTAGGTTATCATCGACCCAACGCACCCAGCGGGGGTCGGTGGGTAGCTTGAGTTTAAGAATCGTGGGCTTTTCGGCGATCATAGCAACGAAGGTAAAGTTCTTAGCGGAAACATGGTACGATAAGCCGCGTTTTAACGGTAAACAAAACGTACTTATGCTTACTACAATACGCTACTACGCATGGTTTCTTGTGCTGCTGCCTGCCTTTGGCTTTGCTCCACTAAGCAGCTGGACCATCTCAGACGATTACGAGGTGCGGTTCTCGGGCTCGGGGGCCGACGGTACCTTCGGAGGCTTGTCGGGGACGATCATCTTCGATCCGGATGAGCCGGGGCAGGGTCGTTTCGACGTGGACTTGGATGCGCGTACGATTGATACCGGTAATAATGTCAAAGACCGGCACGCCCGGGGTGATAGCTGGTTCGATGTAGAGCAGTACCCCGAGATCAGCTTCCGCTCGTCTGAGATTAAGCTCCTGGAGGGTAACCGCTACCAGATGATCGGCACACTCACGCTACACGGGGTGCAGAAAGAGATCGCCTTCCCCTTCACGTTCTCTCCGCAGAACGGTGCGGGCACGTTTCAGGGTTCGTTCACGGTTGATCGCACCGAGTTTGGCATCAAGGGGCCCTTCTTCGCCTTCACGGTGGGCAACGATTTTGAGGTGAACCTTAATGTTCCCGTTACCCGATAACCACCCAGTAGGGACATGATTAATCCAGTAGGGACATGATTAATCATGTCCCTACTGGATCGTACATATGGCATTATCAATCAAAAAACATCCACCGGATACCTACGTCGGCCAGGGCGCGCTGCTGCCCGGGGTAGAAGGGGGCCGCAAAGTAGCCGTTTTCGGGGATGTCCTGATTCACGTAGGGAATCTTCACGTAGATGATAGCGGTGCGTACCTTCATCATAAAAAAGGCATCTACCACCACGTAACCCGGAAAATCGGGCAGCGGCACCGATAGCTCACCGGTCGGACCGTTGTCAGGCACCCCATCGGGCTGCACGAAGAACTGCCGTGTGGCTACGTCGTAGTCGGGGGCCAGGTAGGCGGAGGTAAACTGCGCGTCGAGGCCCAGTTGCAGCGTGATCTTGCCCTGCCGAAAGGTATTTTCGTAGTACAAACGGGTGTGGGCCAGCCATTGCGGCAGCGGAAACGCCTCATCGGCCGGGCCGGTCACCAGCGTATACGTAAGGCGGTTCTGCACGTGCATCCGCTTCAGGAAGTCGGCGTTAAACTGCACCCCGGGCGACAGGATACGCACCCCCCCGCTGGCTTGCACCGGGTAGGCTTGCCGACTCACCAGCGAGCGATTCAGATTGGGATCAGTTATGGGCGGCACGGTGTCGCGCACGTAGTAGATGGGGCGGTTTACGTTGGTAAGCGTAGCAAACGGACGCACGTACAGGTTCGGAAACGAGTACTCGATAGAACCCGTGAGTTGGTCGGTGCCCACCGGGGCGAAATCGTTGCGCCAGTAGTTGTGGTTACCCACAAACTGCGATTCCGTAAAGGAAGGCAGCGTACGCGCCCGCACAAACTTACCCTTTAGAATAGGATTACTGAACTCAGCCTCCAGCCGGTAGCTCTCAGCCGACAAGTAATCGGCTCCACCCCGCAAGAAGGTGCGCTCGCCCAGGTCCAGCCGCAGATTAAACCCGGCGTACAGCTCGGTGCGGCGGCGGTCACTTACCTCGTTGGGGCCAAACGTGGGCAGCGTCACCACCGTATCGCGGTTGTAGCGCACCTGCGCCTGCCGAGCGCGGTAGTGCAAGCTGTAGAACAGGCGCGACAGCTTCCCCTTAATCCCCACTTCGTTGTTCCACTCGTTAAAGCGCAGCGCGTCGGAGGTTTCGGTGGTGTCGATCAGGATGCGCCGAAAGTAGAGCGAATCAACCGTTACCTCCGGAGTGCCTAACTGGTTCTGGAAGAAGTCGTTCTGAATGCGCCGGTCGAACTCGTGGTACACCTGAAGCAGTTCATTAATTTGGTACTGGTGGTATAGGTGATAATTGAAGCGAAACTCGCGACCGGTGAACTCCTCCAGCCATACATTGGTATTGTCGTAGCGGAAGAAGTCGCGGTACCCTGACCGGGGGTCCACCACCTCGTTGACGCCCCCGTACTCTTCTACGTTGTGGCCGAAGCGGGTGAAGTTGGCCAGCAGGTCGTAGCGCTTATTCTTGGTCTGGAAGTAGGTAAAGGCACTCAGGTGCGACGACTCCACCACCCGGTCGTTGCGCGTGGATGGCCCTACCTGCGTTTCGATGCTAAGCCATTTATACTCCACCCCCACGTTCCAGTTGGGCCGCACGTTTTGCGTAAAGATCACCTCGCCCGCGCTGCGCCCCTGCCCGCCAAAGGTGGGGTGCATCAGGATGTAGGGCGAGCGACTGTTGTAGTACTTTACCTCCCGCGGCTCGGTCACGTACAGGTCGAACGCATCTTGCCCCGGCAGCACCCCGGTGACCCGGGCCGGTTCGGGAAACAGGGGGCGGGCCGCCATCCCCAGCGTGCCTAGGTACTGAATATTGTTGCCCGCCGCCTCTACCGGGTGGAAGTTGTAGGCCCCCGTTAGGGTGGTATCGATGGTTTGCTGGCGCACCCCTCGGTTAAAGCGCAGGTCGCTCTCGTTAAAGTAGAAAGTGGTTTCGGGACCGTAGCGTACGGTATCTTCCTGGCTACGGCGGGTGGTATCGCCCATCGTGGGGATGCGCACCTGGGCCTGTGCCACCCGAACGCCACCAACCATCAGCAACGCAATAAACAACCAGCGGGGAAATAACTTCATGAACAAATTAGGCTCCGTAGTACGCTTGAATCCGCTGCCGAAGCAGGGCCCGAAACTGGTCTTCTTGCACCAAGAAGGCGGGCTGGATGGGCAGGTAGTAGAGGGGTAAGGATCGCCAGGGGGCGTCATCGAGTTTTACCATGTCTTTTTCGGTGGTTAGCAAGTAGGCCGACGAGCCCGCCTTCCGGAGGGCGGCCGCCAGGCGCAGTCGGTCATTGTCCTTATAACGGTGGTGATCCCCAAAAGTAATATGGTCAACCACCCTAAAATGTTGGCGGGCGTACGCATCGAAGGGTGCCGCATCGGCCAAACCGGAGAACAGCACCACCGGCTGGCCGCCGGATAGGGTAGGGGGCAGCCCCTCTTCTGGGGCCACCGGCAGCGGCGGCGCGTACCGGATGCCCGTAAAGAACACCGGCACGTGGGGGCGGGCGTAGCGGCGGATGTGATCCGTCATTTCGGTTCGGGTTTCGGGCGACAGGCTATCGGGGCACTTGGTCACCACCACCGCGTCGGCCCGTTGGGCACCCCGCCGCGACTCGCGCAGCCGCCCGGCGGGCAGCACCTGGTCGCGGTAGAAGGGGCGGGCGTAGCTGGTGAGCAAGATATTAAAATCGCGGCCGATGGCCCGGTGCTGGTACGCATCGTCGAGCAAAATCACCTGGGTAGTGGGGGCGTGGTGCATAATTTCGGGTACCGCCACTATGCGCTCCTCACCCACCGCCACGGTTGCCCGCCGCCCGAATCGTCGGTAGAACAAGTAGGGCTCGTCGCCCAGGGTTCGGGCGGTGTCCTGCGCCCCGGCGATGCGTACGCCCCGCGTCTGCCTTCCGTAGCCCCGGCTCAGGGTCGCCAATGGGTAGTGCGCCCGCAGCCACTGCGCCAGGTAGACCACCAGCGGAGTTTTACCGGTGCCGCCCACGCTCAGGTTGCCCACGCTCACGATAAACGGAGTAAAGTGAAGGGTGCGCTTAGACTGGATGTTGTAAAGGTGATTGCGAAGGGTAGTTACCAGGCGGTAGGGGGCGCTGAGGGGAAGCAGTAGGTAGCGTAGCGCTTTAGAAAGGGGTACCGGGGGTGCCAATGACTTGCGGGTTGTAAAAGGCCGCAATTTATGATAATTGCGAAGCACTTGCGGCCTTCGGGGTAGTTTATTACTACTTTTGGTTGATGACTGACGCCCGCACTACCTACCTCCGCAGGTAACCCCCTCAGTCATCCCGTAGGGAAATTGTCGCATTATAGTACTATACGAGCAAGTTGTAAGAAGATCCCTACGGGATGACAAAATGAGGGGTGCTTGTTGAGGAAACATGAGCTTTTGTGAAGGAGGCAATTGGCCTTTACATTGACGCACTACGCGATAAGGGCCTTCCGGTGCCTCAACCAGCCGTACTGTCCGACTCCGTTTCAGCCTCGGGGTAGGGGCAGATGGACAAAGGGGGTAATTAGTAGATGATTTATTGGCCTTTAGCAAAACGGGATCGTAGCCGCTGCGTATTCGGTATGGCTAGTTCTCATTTCTCTAGAAATTCGTTGGGTGACACATCAGCTTGCTTTAAAATTGCTCGTAGGGTGCCCTCCGGCATATCACCAGGATGGTTTGGTATGGTGGTGAATCTTTTCGTCTCTTCGTTATACCAGATCTCGTGACTTCCGGCGGCTTATCGGTGGAACGAAAAACCACGCTTCTTAAGCTTTTTAAAGATCTGACAGTAGCGAAATCCCGATAGCCTACCCATGCCTATATACCGTCCACTAAAGGATAATCGAAGTTATCGTCTGCACTAGTTAACTTTGATGCTACCTCCTCATCCGTTTGAGCCTCTATCAGTTTTTTAGCGATATCGCGGGCGATCTCTATGGTTTCACTAATAGTTCTCCCTTGGGCTACCAATCCTTGTATGGTGTCTGAGGTGGCTAAGTAAACCCCCTCCGGAAGTTTTTCTATGTGAATGTTCAGCAGCTTCTCCATACTAATTCTTTTGCCTAAATATACGGTTTGATGTCGTGCGTCACAACCAGAACAACGCGGATCCGTAACAAAACGGCGCATCGCACCCGATCGATACTCCAACGACGCGGTTATTGGGCTATCGTTTCGCCGCGACTGTCTACCGATGGTGTCGATGAGCTGTTGTTGGGTGATAATTGCCCGTCGACGCGCTCAAGGACTTATTGTTCCCGAACGATAGTCTCAAAACTCTGTCAGCAGCCCGTCGTTTCCGAACGGCACCCCCAAAACGCAGTTTCCTGGTCATCGTTTGCCAAGGATAATCCGCCAACGGTTATTGTAATCGGAAAACACGAGACGAGGGCTTACCGTCCGGATCATCAGCCCATCGTTTACCTTATTGGGCACACTGTTTCATTACTTCTCCCGCCCGGTAGGATGAGTTGGCGTGAGGAGACGAAGAAGCGGGTAGTCAAGACCGTCGAGCAATTTCCTCTTCATTATATTGCAGATCTATATTGATACGTTTGCCGCTATGCCTAGAACCCAAATAATAAGTTATAAGAGGGCGATCATTTTACTCGTACCGCTACTGTCTCTGATAGGGTGCTCGCCGCCGAAAGTATCCGAAGGGGTTACAAAAGTCGAAGTGGCGCCAGAAGAAGCGAACCGAATTACCTTCTTGGTCGATGACCGGCTAGAATTCTTTAGAACGGTGTTTAATGTGGCCCACGAAGCTAGTCTGGCTGAGGAAGATGCGACCCCCTGCGAAACTGAGTACGCCAAGCAGGTAGCGGATCACTTTGCGGCCCACCAAGACCATCCGCTGATTGACTACGTACGCACTAATGATGATATTTTAGTTGACTTTTCAACCGTCGGTCTTATGTTCACCAACCTTGATGGGTTTGTGTTTGACGATCGGTACGCCGACCGAATAACCGAGTTTGGGCTAACCAAAGAAGAACTGGACTCAATCCGCCCCCTGCTTACTGATTTCTACGAAACCACGGGCTTCGCGGCGTTCTTTCAACAAAGTAAGCCGTACTACAGAGAGGCCCTGCGTATTGTCAACCGAGAGGCTACCGAAGCGGGGTTGTTCCGAAAGGTAACCGACTTCTACCAATCGGACGAGCAGGGGTTAGCCCTTGATGTTTTCGTAGAACTAACCAATAACATTAACAACAAGGCAGTAGACTTCTACGATCACTACAATCCCCGCCGAAAGGGCATCATTCTGGCTAACGTGTGCGACGTTCCTAGTCAGCCCGTCCCCGCCAACACGGTGTTGGCACTGGATAATGACCTCCGGGGGCGTATTTACCACGAGACGTCCCACCTGTTTACGGATAAGTTACTCAGCCGCTACTTAGGCGACTTAAATCAGTACCAGTCCCTCTGCGCGGACTGCGGTAGTATTGCGCTGAAGGACGAGATCGACCACCTGATCGTTTACCCGCTTCAGGCATTGCTGGCGATGCGCCTCGACCAGAACCGGGAAGGACACGACTACTTCACCGAAGAGTGCACCGACGTGCGGGCGACTGTTTACCGAAGGTTAACTGACTACCGGCCCGAAAACGGCGAACCTTTCGTACTAACTTACGCGGCGTGTATGGAGTTAATTAAGGATGCGGCAGCAGAAAGGTAGGCAGTGCACCTTGGTTAGCTGACAAAAGCTTAGCAATTCATTGGCTTATCACTAACTTGTAGCAAACCGACAACCACTTGTTTACCCCTGAATGATGAACAAGGACTTTTGTGATTGGAAGTTTGAGGAGGTGCAGCGCACCTTTGGTCTTAACCGTTCGTTTCAGCACTCGTTATTGGAAGAACTGCTGCGGGCCAACCATCCTCCTAGTGAGCGCGACCGGGTAACGCTGGAGGAGCTGCGACAGGAGCTGCTGTATACCATTGATACGCTCAATGAGGAAGAACTCAAAGTGTACTTCGTTGGTCCACTGCTACGCTTGATTCCCTTTCGTTCCGGCGACCGCCGCCCCTTTCTGGATCGGCCGATGGCGTTCACCTACGGTGAAGATCAGCAGACTAGCGGCAGGGTCGACTGGATGCTGGCCAGTGGCATTCAGGATCCGCGCAAACCGTACTTCTTTATCCATGAATATAAAAAGGAAGTAGAGGCCACCGGCGACCCCTTGGGACAGCTACTAATCGCTATGGTGGGTGCCCGGCATGGACATGCACAACAGCAGAACGAAGAAATACTACCGTTGTACGGCTGCTACGTACTGGGTCGTAACTGGTTCTTTGTGGTGCTTAAGGAGCATCAGTACGCAGTAAGTATTGCTTTTGATGCCACCCAAGAAGACATATTTCGTATCTACAGCGTGCTAGAGGAGATTAAGATTCGTACGGCAGTGTAAAAATTATTTTTTTTAGCGTACAACCTTTCGGTCACCAGCGGCCCCTATCTTAGTGAAGTCTATCGCTACACGCCGCTACCCAAATTGACCGTTACCGACGAACAGTTGCTACAAGGATGCCTAACCTACGACCGTAGGTGTCAGCGGCAGCTGTTCGAGCGGTACAAGAACTCGATGTACAGCGTGGTTTACCGAATTCTTAACCACGAAGACCACGCCCACGATGCGTTGCAAGAGGGATTCATCGCTGTGTTTCGTGATCTGGCTCGGTTTCGGGGCGAGAGCAGCCTGGGTAGCTGGATCAAGGTAATTATGGTGCGCAAGGCACTAAGGAAACTGAAACTAGAGCGGCGCTTCGAGCCCCTGGACGCCCCCCCGGAAGATGTCGGCTTGGTGGCCTGGCCCGATGACCTCACGGGCAAGGCGCTGGACGAGGCGATCCGCTCGCTAGCCCCCGGGTACCGGGCGGTGTTTACGCTGGTAGAAGTGGAGGGGGTACTCGCACCAGGAAACCGCCGCTATGCTGGATATTTCGGCGGGCACTTCTAAGTCGCAACTGCACCACGCTAAAAGGATACTACGGTCTAAACTAACGGCTTTATACCGATGAAAAACGATCAGAAAAACTTAAAAGACGCCCTGCGGCAGCTGCCCGACCATCGGCCGCATCCTGACACCTGGGAGGCCATTGAGCGGGCGCTAACCCCCGAAGCGCCCTTGCGACGGGCACTGGCGCAACTGCCGGAGCACGAACCCCCGGCTGACGCGTGGCCCCGTGTCGCGCGGGCGCTGGTGGCGCATCAACGCCCGGCCCCGCGGCAGTGGTTGCACTACGCCGCGGCGGCGGGGGCCATTGTCTTGCTATCGGTAGCGGTGCTGCTGCTGAAGTACAACCACCCGGCCGACGACGATGCGGTGCTTACCTACAGCGAGGAGCTGGCCCCACCCGCCGTGGCTCCCGTCTCGGACGATGCCCTGGAGGAAGAAGCGCAGGAGTACCTACAGCAGTTGTGTCGGCAGGCCCCCGCCACCACCTGCGAGCAACCCGAATTTATAGCGCTACAGAAGCACCTGCAGGAGCTTACCGAAGAAGAACGGGCCCTGCAACAGGCGATGCAGAAGCTAGGCTACGATCCCCAACTGGTGAAGTACCAGGTACGCATCGAAAACCTGAAATCCAAAGCCACCCGAGAGCTCATCCAACTGGTGATATCATGAAAGTACTCGTAGGAATTACCGCCCTCTTGTTGACTACTGCTACGCTGCGGGCGCAGGATAAGATTCAGGTGGTGACCAAGACTATTAACCGCTCGTTTGCGCTGCGGGCAGACGACGTGCTGGTGGTGCAGGCCGAAAAGGCTGACGTCCGGATAAAGGGATGGGATCGGCCGGAGGTAAAGCTGGTGCTTCGCCTGGTGGCCAAGCATCCTAAGCGGCCGGTGGCCGAAGCCGACCTACCCGCCTTGCGGTATGAGATTGATACCGAGGGGCAGCGAAAGACCATCCGTAACTTCTTCCGCATCAACGATGGTTTTAAAGAGATCAACAGTAACCTGCTAGCGCAGTACGAGCTCTGGGTACCTCAGCGGTGCCGGTTGCAGCTACAGAACCGCTACGGCAACGTGCGGGTAACTAAACTAACCGCCAACATGAGCCTAAGGGTTGAGCTGGGAGAGATTCACCTGCGTGAGGTGCGGGGGACCGTGGCGCTGGATGTGGCCTACGGCGATGTGGTCGCTCAGCGGGTGAATGCCTCCCTGACAGGGATGGCCAAGAAGTCTGACCTTAGTCTTGAAGAGATGGGTGGTACCGTATCGCTACAAAGCAGCTACGGGGAGATTAAGGTTACCACTGCCGACCAACTAGAGCGACTGCTTATTGAGGCCTCTCGCACCGAGGTGTTATTTGCGGCCACCGACCCACTGCACTATCACTATCAGCTGTCTACCACCCAAGACCGAATAAACACCACCCTACCCGGCACCCGCACGAGCAGCGGGCTGCTGGGCCGGGACTACTCCTTTACTTCAACCGGTTCGGGGCCCACCAACGTCATTATCCGCACCAGTCTCAGTCCCATCACCATTAACTTTCTAACCGATGAACCTTTTACTCCACGCACTAGCAGTCAGTAGCTTTGTGGTTATCCCTTGTTTAACGGCGGCCGCTCAGCAAGACAGCGTCTCGGTGACCTACGCCGAAGAACCCGCCGACTCGTCTAGTTTCTCGCTTAAGGAAAAGTACCGATACTGGACCCGCGCCAATGTTGAGGATAAGTTCATGCTAAAAAATGGAATATCGGGACTTGGGTTTGGAGGTATTCATGGTTTTTTTCTGGAGCACACGACCAGTGTTGAAATGAAAATTGGTGTGCCCTTCTCAGTAATGGCTCAGCTTAGATCGTCAATAACTCGATGGGGAAGGGAAGACTACATAGGGGTTGATGTAGCGGTGCGCTACTACTACTCGCTTCCGCGTCGCATCCGGCAGGGCAAGAGCGCCAACAACCTTTCGGCGAACTACTTCTCTATCCAGATGGATCACACCTGGCCCGACGGAAGCGGCTTTATCGTTCAGGCGCTACAGCCTGCTGCCGTTGAAACGGAAGTGAATCAGATAAGACAATTCTCGCTGCTATACGGAATACAACGTCGTTTGGGTAGACCATTCTACGTAGACTTTAACGTAGGGGCTACCTATCAGCCTGAGGGCAGGGTCGTTAACCATCGCAATCGTTTGTTCCTTGACTTCAACTTTGCGGTTGGGTTTGTTATGTTTTAGTACGCTGGGTGCTTTATGAACCTGCTTAACCAAAACTACCAAACTATATCATTCAACTTTCTGACTAATGAACCTTCCACTCTACGCACTAATAGCTAGCATCCTTAGTTTGATGATCTGCCCAACGGCATTTGCCCAGCAAGACAGCATCTCGGTGACCTACGCCGAGGAGCCTGCCGACTCGTCCAGTTTCTCGCTTAAAGAAAAGTATAAGTACTTTACCCGCGCTAACGTTGAGGAGACGTTTATGGTTAAGGCTGGGCTCTCTGGCATTGGTTACGGTAGCTTCGTGGGTTTGTTTCTAGAACATGCGTTCGCCGTTGAGAAAAAGCTTAACGTGCCCTTCTCGGTACTGGCGCAGTACCGAATGGGCATGAATGGATGGCGGAACAACTACGTGGGGGTGGATATTGCAGCGCGTTATTACTACTCACTTCCGCGTCGCATCCGGCAGGGCAAGAGTGCTAACAACCTGTCGGCCAACTACTTTTCGGTGCAGCTTGATAACACCTGGGAGGGAAGCGGAAATACGCTTACGGGTCCGGGAGGGCTGACGTACGCCGACGGGCAGGCACTGTATAGTAATCGCGTGTTGTTGGTATACGGCATACAGCGCCGGTTGGGCAGGCACGGGTACGTAGACTTTAACCTGGGGGGCTCCTACTGGTCGCGACGAGAGTTTACCTACATTGGTTTGGGGGGTAATATATCGATTGGGTTTGCCTTTTAAGATTAGTGATTGATAGGCGTATACGAACCAATCAATGGGTTTTTAAGGTTCAGTAGATAATCTTACTATTACTCAATTTTTTTATGAAACTTAAGACCAGTTCTATTATCCTGCTTGGCCTGATGGTTGCCTTTTTGGTGGCGTTCGTGTTCCTTGCTTCGGCGGCCGCCGACGAGCGGGGCTACCTCACGCTGTCGATCACGTCGTTTGGGATTATGCTTAGCTTTTTGTTCGGATTTATCTTTAACGAGGTTGGATAGGTAGTTAATAAGCTACATCCAGACCCTAACACCGATCAGCGCGACGTGTCGTACAATTACTCTGATGAATACCGTTCTATTAACTTTCGGCAACACCCCGAACGCTACCGCATTGGGCGGGGCGAGCAGGGGGTGCTTACCGTGGAGCCTTATAAGTCGGAGATCTTGCCGCACTGGCGCTTTAAAGATCCGGAAGCAGCACGGGAGTCGTCGGAGAAGATTTACGCGCTGTTTCTGGAATACCTAGCGCAGCAAGACTTTGTGGGGGCCGACATGGCTCGGAAGTTTTTGCAGATGGGCTACACCCGGGCCCGCCGCTACGCTAACTACCGGGGCGGCCGGAAGTATCGCCGCAACCCCCAGAAAGAGGCGACCGCCGAGGCGGAACGAGCGGCCCGGGCACAGACGCTACCCCGGCAGCCCGAAGACCCTGAGAAGGCCGAAGCGGCGCGCATTTTCAAAAAGAAGTGGGAAGAAGCAAAGCAGCACGAAACCTACCAACGGTTGAAGAAGGTGCACCAGCGCAGATCATCTACGGACTAAGAACTTCGCCTGACGATTCTTCGTTACGCTAGCTCAATCATCTTCCTGTTTATGTTTACTGGTATTATTGAATCGCGCGGCGAAGTAGTCGCCGTCACCCCCGAAGGAAGCAACCGTCACCTAGACATTCGCTCCACGCTAGCCCCCGAACTGCGCGTCGACCAGAGCGTGGCCCACAACGGAGTGTGCCTCACGGTGGTTGAGGTGGCCGACGACACCTACCGTGTAACGGCTATTGACGAAACGCTGCGTAAAAGCAACCTGGGGCAACTGCAAGTAGGCGATTCAGTGAACTTGGAGCGCTGCATGCCCGCTAACGGACGCTTCGACGGGCACATTGTGCAGGGGCACGTAGACCAAACCGGCGTGTGCCAGCAGGTAACCGAACAAGATGGCAGTTGGCGATTCGTGTTCACCTTTGAGCCTACCGATGATGCTTACTTAGTGGTAGAAAAGGGATCAGTTACGATAAACGGGGTAAGCCTAACCTGCTTCGAGGCACACGAGCGGGGCTTTGCGGTAGCGATCATCCCCTATACGTACGCCCACACTACGTTCGAGCAGCTTCGTGCCGGAGACCAGGTTAACCTGGAGTTTGATATTCTAGGAAAATATGTGCAGCGTATCCTGGGCCGCCCGGCTCAGGTATCTTTAGAAAGAGGGGCCAGCCGCTGAGCACGAAAGAGGCGAGGTACTCCCCATTGATACAATAGGTACACTAGCCAGCCCACAATAACTCCCACTGCCGCTCCGACCAGAATGTCGAGGGGGTAGTGCACGCCTACGTATATCCGGCTGTAGGCCACCAGCGCCGACCAGCCAAAGGCAATTGCAAACCAGGGGCTCCACGAGCGTAGCATCAGCCATACGGTGGTAGCCAGGGCGAAGGTAGTAGACGCGTGCGAGGAAGCGAAGCCGTAGCGTCCTCCGCAGCCGCTTACTAGGTGCACGACCGTCTGCCACTCGGGCACCTGGCAGGGGCGCAACCGCGCGAAGAAGGGCTTCATCATCCCCGAAGTAATGTGGTCACTCAGTCCGACGGCTAATACCATTCCGAGACACATGAGCAGCCCCCGGATGCGGTACTTGGCTACAAGGGTTATGATGAGCAGAAGGTAGAAGGGAAACCAGGTGTACTTATTGGTAACCCAGTACATCGGTTCGTCTAGCCACGGGGTGTGAAGTCCGTTTAGAAAAAGGAACAACTGTTCGTCTAGTTCGCTTAGGGTTTGTAGCACCAGATACGTTTTAAGTCCCTAGGAGTCGGCTAGCCGCTGATGAGCAATTGGCGAGTACTTACAAGCCTAGTCCGTTTCTGAATACGAACTGGTCGTAGGCGGTTTTGAAAGCGGTTACGTCGGGAGCAAGTTCAACCACCCGCTCGTAGGTGGTGAGGGCATCGGCCAGCAGGTTGTTTTGCTCGTAGAACGAAGCTAAGATTAGCATGTCGAGAATGGCCTCCTGTCCTTCAAACTCCAGCTTGAGTTCTTCTAGCTCTTCCTTGATGAGCGCGGCCTCTTCGTCGGTCATCTGCTTGATACCGTACTCGCTAGACTGCAGGCTACGCTGATTTTTCTTGTGTACGCTCACGATAAGAAGCCGCTCGCGCGCTACTTGGCTATCTTCAAAGTTAAGCTTGAGCCGGGTGCCTTCCGCTTCGCGGGTCATGATTACCTCGTCAAACATATTTTTAAACACCACTTCGTAGTTCTGGTCGATGTCTTGCTTGTCCTTCCAGCGCAGGATCACCTCCGGACTGAACACATCTACTGAACTGGGGAGCAGCATCTTTAGTGCTCTTTCTTGCGTGCTTCGCTCGCGGGCCAGAGGTTTCGCGGTTACATTGGTTTTAGAGCGCTCAATGAGGAGATCAGCGTACTTTATTGCGTTTTTGCGCGGTTGACTGCGAAACTTGTTAGCGAGCCGATCTACTTCGTAGGTACCTTTCTGCAGCGTATAGGTTTTACCACTGCTATGCACCAACCCGAGGTAGCTTCGAGAGTCAACCTTGATGATTGAGTGAGCAGGTAAGCAGGTGCCTACGCTTACTGACACCCACTGGTTGGTTGTATCGTTTTTATACGACACAGACCCATCGTAGGTAAGCACCTTAAAAGTATAGTGAAGGGTGTTTGCGCCCGCGGTTATAGTGAAAAGAAGTAGAAAAGAACAGTAGAAGAAGAGTTTGTAGATTCGCATCATGGATGACTCACGTAGAAAACGGTGGCGATTACTAAGGTTTGCAAGGTAAGAGTCCGTCGGAATAGCACACGGACAATAATTAGCAAAGCTTACGCTGATTGTAAATCATTATACTTAGTATAGTAACACACGCTCATAAGAAAATAGTTACATTTACTTAAAAGTAATGATTTGTATACGTTTTATAAAGTAGTTGACGAAATAAACGCATAATCTCCCCAATTATATTAGAAAAATGTAAAAATTAGAGGTTTTGTTATTTGAATAGTACAATCTTTTGTGATGAATTTTCACTTATCAACTAAATAGTCAAGAACTTCAGGATGGTGCAAAGTTACACTAGTACTATAGATCAGAGGTCATTTGAACGAATCAAAATGGAGATATTTATATTTTTTTCCAGCGAATCCGAATCATTTTGACTATTAGCGTCGTAAATCTCGTTCTTTCTAAAAACATTACATTCTGTTTCTTATTTTACTATGGCCCGTCGTCGCCTATCGTTAGCCGCCTACGTTGATGGTATCACCGCAGGCAACCGCTTCGTACTCAGCCAAGCGATTACCTTGGTGGAAAGTTACCACCATAGCGATCAGGACTTGGCGAATGAGCTTCTGCTGGCACTAGGGTCCACTTCTCGTTCGTCGTTGCGGATTGGCATCACCGGTGCACCTGGCGTGGGTAAAAGTACCTTTATCGAGGCATTTGGTATCTTTTTAAATCAACAGGGGCACTCGATTGCGGTTCTCACCGTCGATCCTAGTAGCGAGAAGAGCCACGGAAGTATTCTGGGTGATAAAACCCGTATGCCAACCTTATCGCAGTCGCCGTTGGCCTACGTCCGTCCTTCGGCAGCGGGTGGAGCACTAGGAGGGGTTGCGTACAAGACCAGGGAGATCATTCTGCTCTGTGAAGTGGCGGGCTATGATATCATTGTAGTCGAAACTGTGGGCGTAGGTCAGTCGGAAACTGAGGTCCACCAGATCACTGACTTCTTTCTACTTCTTCTCCTTGCGGGGGCGGGCGACGAGTTGCAGGGCATCAAGAAGGGGGTAATGGAGCTGGCCGACGCCCTGCTGATTACCAAAGCGGACGGCAATAACCAAGTTGCCGCACAGCAGGCGCAACGAGCGTGTCAGAATGCTTTGCAGCTATTCCGCCCGCCCGACAGCGGAGTGCCGGTTCAGGTGCTCACCACTTCGGCCCAGGAGCAGCGGGGTGTCGCTACGGTGTGGGAGATAATCCAGGAATACCACAAGCAGACGTTTGCCAACGGTTACTTTCAGCAGCGGCGCGAAGCCCAAAGCCTTCGATGGATGCAGCGGCTACTGCAGGATTACCTGCAGAACCGGTTTTGGCACCACCCATCGCTAGCATCGCTTCGCCCGGTGGTTGAGCAGCGGGTGAAGTCAGGAGAGCTTACGGCCCAGCAGGGCGCTCAGGAACTCATTGATCGCTACGAGCGGGGCAAAACGTAGCGACAGGTTACCCGACCCGGGCCACGTTCAAAAATGAGTCGTCTTTGGTCTCCAGTTCGGAGTAGCCCATCAGGTAGGTGTCTACGGCGCGGGCGGCCTCTCGCCCTTCCGAGATGGCCCACACCACCAGTGATTGTCCACGGCGGGCGTCACCTGCGGCGAACACATTAGAGACGCTGGTTTGGTACGCTCCCTCGGTAGCGGCTACGTTGCCCCGACCGTCCAGGGCTACGCCCAGATCCTTAACAACCCCTTTGGGTTCGGTGTGCACAAAGCCAATGGCCAACAGCGCCAGGTCGCAGGGCAACTCCTGCTCGGTGCCCGGAACTTCTTCAAAGTAGGTTTTACCTTCGTCGTTCACCTTCCACTCAATGCGGACGGTCTTTAGAGCGGTTACCTGGCCTTGCTCGTTGCCGACAAACTCCTTGGTAAGCAGCGCAAAGTCGCGGTTAGCACCTTCTTCGTGCGAGGATGACGTGCGCAGCACCATGGGCCACTCGGGCCACGGGTTATCCTCGTGGCGCTCGTTGGGGGGCTTGGCCATTAGCTCGATCTGCGTTACCGAAGCAGCACGGTGGCGGTTCGAGGTGCCTACGCAGTCAGAGCCCGTGTCGCCGCCACCAATCACGATTACGTGTTTGTCGGTAGCGTAGATTTCGTTGTTTTGTCCGTAGCCATCGCCCGACACGCGCGCATTCTGTTGGGTAAGAAACTCCATAGCAAAGTGGATGCCCGGCAGGTCGCGTCCCGGAATGGGCAAGTCGCGCGGCACGCCCGCCCCGGTGGTAAGCAGAATCGCGTCGAACTCGCTCTGCAGCCGTTCCGCGGTAATGTCTACCCCTACGTTGACTCCGGTCTTGAAGGTCACGCCTTCTTCCTCCATAATGGTCAATCGGCGATCAATTACCCATTTTTCCATCTTGAAGTCAGGGATGCCGTAGCGCAGAAGTCCGCCAACGCGGTCATCTTTCTCGAACAAGGTAACGGTATGTCCGGCTTTGTTAAGCTGAGCGGCAGCGGCCAGTCCGGCTGGACCAGAACCTACTACCGCTACTTTTTTTCCGGTGCGGTTGCGCGGTGGATTCGCCTGGATGTAGCCTAACTCAAACGCCTTCTCAGCGATTGTTTTTTCGATGTGCTCAATGGCTACCGGGGGCTTGTTGATACCCAGCACGCAAGACGCTTCGCAGGGAGCCGGACAAATGCGCCCCGTGAATTCGGGAAAGTTGTTAGTAGCCTGCAAAATCTGGATCGCCAGCTCCCAGTTGCCCTCGTAGGCCGCATCGTTAAATTCTGGAATGTTGTTACCCAGCGGGCAGCCGTTGTGACAAAAGGGAATGCCACAGTCCATACAGCGGGCGGCCTGCTGCTGACTCTTCTCGTCGTCGAAGCTTAAGTACAGCTCGTTGTAGTCGTTGATCCGCTCTTTGGGGTCGCGGGTCTTCGGCAGTTCTCTGGTATATTCTTTAAATCCGGTTGGTTTTCCCATGGTGTGATTGGGGGTTGGGTTTTGGGAGTTGGGTTTTAGGGATCTTCTAATCCCCAATCCCTAACCCCCTCAACCATTTTCAAAAATCAATTATATACGCGTTCGGTAGGTTGCTGGGCCGCTCGCTTCTTTAATATTTCCCGGTACTCGCGGGGCATTACCTTTACAAAACAGGGATGCGTTTGCTCCCAGTCGCGCAGCATACTCTTGGCGGTTTGGCTATCGGTGGCGTGGTAGTGCTTGCTAATCATCTGGAACAGCAGGGCAACGTCTTCTTGCGAGGGGGCTTCTAAGTCCACAAGTTCGTGGTTGCAATGCTGCGCAAAGTCTTGGTCGGCATCGTAAATAAAGGCTACGCCGCCGCTCATGCCCGCCGCAAAGTTACGACCCGTTTTGCCGAGTACCACCACCGTGCCCCCGGTCATGTACTCGCAACCGTGGTCACCAATGCCCTCTACCACCGCGTTCACTCCCGAGTTGCGTACCGCGAAACGTTCACCGGCCAACCCGCGAATATAGGCCTCTCCGCCGGTGGCTCCGTAGAAGGCTACATTACCGATGATCATATGTTCTTCGGCTACGTAGGGCGCCGTACGGTGCGGATACACGATCAACTCGCTACCCGATAGTCCCTTACCGAAATAGTCATTTGCCTCACCCTCTAGTTCTAGGCGCAGTCCGCGCGCTCCGAAGGCGGCAAAGCTCTGCCCCGCCGATCCCTTGAACTTAAAATGGATGGTTCCGGCGGGTAAGCCCGGACTACCAAATTTCTTTGATATCTCGTTCGATAGCAGCGTACCCACCGAACGGTTGGTGTTGATGAGCGGAAACTCGCCCCGTACCGCTTGCATCTCTTCTAGCGCCGGTTGCGCTGCTTCTAGCAGTCGCCAGTCGAGTACCTCATCAATCGCGTGGTCTTGCTCCTGCTGCTTGTAGATACCAACGTGCGGTAGTGTTTCTGCTTTGTATAGGATGCGGCTTAGGTCTAGCTTCTTGGCTTTCCAGTGGTCTACACCGTCGGCGGGTTCCAGCGCGTCTACTTGCCCCACCATCTCGTTGATGGTACGGAAGCCCAACTCAGCCATAATCTCGCGCAGGTCCTGGGCCAAAAAGGTGAACAAGTTAATCACGTGCTCGGGCTCACCGGTAAACAGCGCCCGAAGCTCGGGGTCCTGTGTGGCCACGCCCACCGGACAGGTGTTCAGGTGGCACTTGCGCATCATAATACACCCCTCGGTGATTAGGGCGGCGGTCGACACGCCAAACTCCTCAGCACCCAGTAGGATAGCGATGGCAATATCGCGGCCGGTTTTAATCTGCCCGTCGGTTTGCACGGTGATGCGGCTGCGAAGATTGTTTTTCACCAGCGTTTGGTGGGTTTCGGACAGACCAAGCTCCCACGGCACCCCGGCGTGACGTACCGAACTGAGGGGCGATGCTCCGGTGCCGCCGTCGTGCCCGGCGATCAGTACCACATCGGCGTGGGCCTTAGCCACTCCGGCAGCAATGGTGCCCACTCCGGCCGAGGCCACCAGCTTCACGTTGATCCGCGCTTCGCGGTTGGCATTCTTCAGATCGTAAATTAGCTGCGCCAGGTCCTCAATCGAGTAAATATCGTGGTGGGGGGGAGGGGAGATGAGTCCTACTCCCGGAGTAGCGTTACGCACCCGACCAATCCAGTCGTCTACCTTGTGGCCGGGCAGTTGACCACCCTCGCCGGGCTTAGCGCCCTGCGCCATCTTGATTTGCAACTCGCGGGCGTTGGCCAGATAGTGGCTGGTAACCCCGAAGCGGCCCGAGGCCACCTGCTTGATGGCCGAGCACTCCCAATCGCCATTGGGCTTGCGCGCAAAGCGGATTTCGTCCTCGCCGCCCTCGCCGCTGTTGCTCTTGCCGCCGATGCGGTTCATGGCAATAGCCAGCGTAGAATGTGCTTCGTGCGAGATAGAACCGAACGACATAGCACCGGTGGCGAAGCGCTTAAAGATGGTTTCTACCGGTTCTACCTCCTCAATGGGGACCGGAGTACGCTTTTTAAACTGTAGCAAGCTGCGCAGGGTACACTGCTGCCGTGAGCGGTCATTAATGATCCGCGCGTACTTTTGGTACTGCGCGTAGTTGTTACGACGCGTAGATTGCTGCAGCAGGTGGATGGTTTCGGGGTTGTACATATGCTGCTCGCCCCGTCGCTTCCACTGATACACTCCCCCTACTTCCAGGCGTTGTACTCCTACCTTGGTTGGAAACGCCAACTGATGGCGGATCAGGGTTTCTTTTGCAATGTCGTCAAAGTCTACGCCTTCGATGCGGGTTACCGTTCCGGCGAAGCACTTGTCGACCACCTGCCGACTTACACCCAGCGCCTCGAAGATTTGCGCCCCGTGGTACGATTGTAGGGTAGAGATGCCCATCTTCGAGAAAATCTTGAGCAGGCCCGAGGTAATTCCCTTCACGTAGCGCTTGTACAGCTTTTCCTCTTCAGCATCGTGGTGCAACAGCCCCCGCTGGCGGATGTCGGCAATGCTAGCCAACGCCAGGTACGGGTTCACGGCGTGCGCCCCGTAGCCGATCAGGGTGGCGATGTGGTGGGTTTCGCGCACGTCGCCCGCTTCTACTACTAAGCTGGTTTGGGTACGCAGTCCGCGGCGAATCAGGCGGTGGTGCACCGCTCCGGTGGCCAAGAGGGAAGGAATAGGAGCGTGGTGCTCGTCGAAGGCCCGGTCAGACAGAATCAGGACGTTAGCACCATCGCGTACGGCCTGCTCGGCCCGGTCGCACAAGGCATCCAGCGCCTGCTCTAGCGAACCAGTCGCCCCCGTTGCCGGGAAGATACAGTCTAGCGTTTGCGTCCGGAATCCTGGCAGCGTTAGGTACTTGAGTTTCTTGAGTTGCTCGTTGCGCAGCACGGGTTGCTTCAGAGTAATCTGCTGACAGTGAGCCGGAGTAGCGTCCAGAACGTTCTTGGTGCCTCCCACACTGGTAAACAGCGACATCACCAGTTCTTCCCGGATCGGGTCGATGGGAGGGTTACTGACCTGCGCAAACAACTGCTTGAAGTAGTTGGCCAGGTGCTGACTATGGTTGGAAAGCACCGCCAGGGGTATATCAACTCCCATAGAACCCAGCGGTTCCTTGGCCTTGTCGACCATCGGGCCGAGTACTACTTTCAGGTCTTCGGTGGTGTAGCCCATTGCCAACTGGCGCGTGAGCAGCGGTAGCGCATCCGAGGCCTTTTTGTCTTGTCCATTGATGTGCAGGGGGGGCGGGAGCTCAGCCAAACGGTACTGGTTCTCGGTAAGCCACTGGGCGTAGGGCTGCTGCGAGCAGATGTCTTGCTTCAGCTCCTCGTCGCTGATGATGCGGCCCTGTTCTAGGTCGGCCACGAACATCTTGCCCGGTTGCAAGCGTCCTTTCAGCACCACCTTCGATTCATCCACGGGCAGTGCCCCTGCTTCGGAAGACATTACGAGCTTATCGTCTTCGGTGAGCAGGTAGCGTGAGGGGCGCAGTCCGTTGCGATCGAGCGTAGCTCCTACCAGGTGACCGTCGGTGAAGCAGATCGAGGCCGGGCCGTCCCAAGGTTCCATTATCGAGGCATGGTAACGGTAGAACGCCTTCTTCTCGGCACTCATCAGATCGTTACCCTGCCAGGCTTCGGGAATGAGCATCATCATCACGTGGGGCAGCGAGCGTCCGCCCAGGTACAGCAACTCAACGATGTTGTCGAGGTTAGCCGAGTCGGAGCGCGAAGCGTCGCAGATAGGCAAGATCATCTCGAGCTCTCGTTCGGTAAACAAGGTGGTCTCAAGTAGCACTTCTTTAGAGCGCATCCAGTTCACGTTGCCCCGGATGGTGTTGATCTCACCGTTGTGGGCGATGTAGCGGAAGGGCTGCGCCAGTTTCCACTTGGGAAAGGTGTTGGTCGAGAAGCGGGAGTGCACCAGCGCCAGGGCCGTTTCTAATTCCGGCTGCTGCAAGTCTAAGTAATAAGGGCGCAGTTGGAAGGTGGTGAGCTGCCCCTTGTAGACGATCGTATTATAGGAACACGAAGCCACGTAGAAGCGGTCTACGGTGTCGGGCACCTGGTGGTGAATGGCGTGCGAGGCGTAGCTCTTAAGTACGAACAGACGACGCTCCAGCGCCATTGGATCGTCCGAATCCGGCTCTTTAAATCGGATAAAAGCTTGTTCCACGCTATGCTCTAACGAAAGGGAGGCGCGTCCTAAGCTTTGATTGTTGGTAGGCACTTCGCGGTAGCCGAGCAACTCAAGCCCCAGTTCATCAATGGTACGATTAAAAATGGCCCGACAGGCTTCTTTGCGATCGGTATGGTGGGGGAAAAAGAGCATGGCGACTCCGTACGCATTGAAGTCAGGCAGATTGATAGCAGGAGCCAAGTGTTGCTTAAAGAAGTTATGCGGTTTCTGAATCATAATGCCCGCCCCGTCGCCTGAGTCCGGATCACAGCCACAGCCTCCGCGGTGTTCCATATTCTGAAGCATAATAATCGCATCTTCAATGATGCTGTGGGACTTTTGTCCACGTAGGTGGGCTACAAAACCAATCCCGCAGGCGTCGTGCTCAAAAGCGGAGTCGTACAGAGAAGAAGGCTGGGAATTCTCCATTCAAGAAATTTTAGTACGTGGGGATAAAGAATATTGACAAAACCGTTGTTTGCCAGAACAAAATTTTGCTATCTTGCAGTTAGGCAGCAGTTTTATGCTAGATACAAACCGATGTGCACTGCTTACGGTTGTATTTGTGGTTTTTCGCAGAAGATAAAACGATTTCAGAATATTATTCTGCGAATTAGCAATATACCTAAAAAACACTAAATTTTAAAAGTAAGTGCACGCGAATAGCTCCATAATCTTCGGTAGCACCTTAGGATTAACGGATTAACTTTGCCGCTAGAGAACGATTGATACTGTATTTCTGACAATTTTGTAAGAAGAACTTACCCGTGTCTAGGTAGTTTGACAAATTACTAATTTGAGCAGGAGCGTCTTCTTGTTAAATTTTTTTATTTCGCTGCACTTTTTTGCCCCTTAACTTATCCTACTCCAATTCATCGCCCCGGTTTGCAGTCGCGCTACCTGCTCCCGAATGGGCTGGTGCTCCGGCAGTGACAGCTCAGGGTCGTTCTCCAGCACCTGATTTGCCATTGTGCGCGCTTCTTGCATAAGCTTACCATCCTTGCTAATATCAGCCACCAGCAAATCCAGCACCCCGCTCTGCTGCGTACCCTCGATATTGCCCGGGCCACGCAGTTTCAAATCGGTTTCGGCAATCACAAAGCCGTCGGTGGTGCGCTCCATGGTGCTTAGACGCACCTTGCTTTCCTGACTTAGCTTATACTCGGTCATCAGGATACAGTACGATTGGTCGGCCCCGCGCCCCACCCGGCCCCGCAGCTGGTGCAACTGGGCTAGTCCGAAGCGGTTGGCGTTCTCGATCACCATTACCGAAGCGTTGGGAACGTTCACCCCTACCTCAATTACCGTAGTGGCTACCATGATTTTGGTTTCACCCCGCACGAAGCGTTTCATCTCGAAGTCTTTATCTTCGGCCCGCATTCGCCCGTGTACCGCGCTGAGGGGCACTTCAGGAAAGGCCCGGCGAACGGCCTCGTATCCGTCTTCCAGGTGCTTCAGATCCAGCTTTTCCGATTCTTCAATCAGAGGATACACGATGTACACCTGTCGGCCTAATGCAATCTGCTCCTTCAGGAAGCCAAACACCCGCAGGCGGTGTTTCTCGAAGCGGTGCACGGTCTTGACCGGTTTGCGCCCAGCGGGCAACTCATCAATAACCGACACGTCAAGGTCGCCGTAGAGCGTCATGGCCAGCGTGCGCGGAATTGGGGTGGCGGTCATCACCAGCACGTGCGGCGGAAACTGCCGGTTCTTCTCCCACAGGCGGGCCCGTTGGGCTACTCCGAAGCGGTGCTGCTCGTCGATCACCGCCAGCCCTAAGTTCTTAAACTGCACCCGCTCCTCAATAAGCGCGTGGGTGCCTACCAAGATCGGCAGGGTGCCCGCGGTAAGCATTTCGTCGATGGTGCGGCGGGCACGCTTTTTCGTTGAGCCGGTCAACAGGGCGATGTTTACGCCTAGCGCCTGGGCGAATTCTTGCAACCCGCGGTAGTGCTGTTCGGCCAGAATCTCGGTGGGGGCCATTAGCGCCACCTGAGCTCCGCTGCTAATAGCAACCAGCATACTGATGAAGGCGACGATGGTTTTCCCGCTGCCCACGTCCCCCTGCAGCAGGCGGTTCATCTGTTTGCCGGAGTGTAGGTCACCGTAAATCTCCTTGATTACGCGCTTTTGCGCCCCCGTGAGCTCGAAGGGGAGGTGATTGGTGTAAAACTCGTGCACCAGTTGTGCTTGATTTAACACCTGCCCCACCGACTTCTCGGTTTTGGCAAGTTTGAGCTTGAGCAAGCGCAGTTGTACGTAGAACAGCTCTTCGAACTTCAGGCGAAAGCGGACCTTCTCTAGCTGCGCGACGTCATCAGGAAAGTGAATGCCGCGCAGGGCCTCTTGTTTAGAGACGAATCGGTACTGATCGATCAGGTAGTGGGGCAGGGTTTCGCGTACGTGGGGCAGTGCCTTCTCCAGCAAGTTCTTTTGCAGCCGACTAATTGCTTTGCTGTCGATGCGACTGCGTTTGAGCTTTTCGGTGGTGGTGTAAACCGGTTGCAGAAAGCCACCGTCGTTGCTGCGGGCGGCTAGAAGTTCTATCTCGGGGTGGGCAATGCTGTACTTCTGACCGAAGCGGTTGGGCTTGCCGAAGGCAACGTAGTCCACGTTTCTCTTGAGTTTGCCCAGCATCCACTGAGCGCCCTGAAACCAAACTAGTTCGATGGTACCGGTATCGTCGGTAAACTCCACCACCAAGCGTTTCTTCTGCTTTTCACCGATCAGGGCTGCCCCCTGCACCTGGCCCACCAGTTGGATGTAGGGCATCTCTTCCGTTACGTCGGTGATTTTGTGGAACTGTGAACGGTCTTCGTGCCGGAAGGGGTAGTGCTGTAGCAGGTCACCGAAGGTAGAGATGCCCAGTTCTTCGCGCAGCAACCGACCGGTACGCTCGCCTACGCCCTTGAGAAATTCTACTTTGGTTTGGAAGAAGTTGGACATTTAATAAATCAGCCTATCAGGTGCAATCCAAACTGCCTAGTGGGACAGCGTTGTTTTCAGACCTTCCAGAACCATTATCTTCCCCAACCGCTCATCGCTGGTTTTGACGACGGAGATAACATCCTTCACAGCGATCGCGCTGGCTAGTTGTATAGCGTCTAAGGTTTTCAGTCCTTTACTCTTGCGCGAGACGGTGAGTTCTTTTGCTTCACTAAGTAAGTCACTGTCAACTTTTACTATCTTATAACTAGCGTAGTCTTTATCAAATAGGGTGATTGTGTTGTTCATTTGCTCAAGACTCATTTCACCCATTCTGAATCTTCTGGTAGCGGCTGAACAAAACTCTACCAATGCTATCTCTGAAATGTAAAAGTGGTCAATCTCGTATTCGTCTAAAAAAGCATCCAGCTCCGCGCTTCCTTCTTCGTGATGGTAGAGTTTGAACAAAGTGGAGGTATCTAGAAATACGTTCATCAGTCCTCGTATCGTTCTTCGATAACCGCATCACTAAGTGATCCTTTGTAGCCCTTGAGCAACTCCCTGGACTTATCAAAAGAAAATCGTTCTCTTATGTTTCTCTTGCCCGATTTTAGGCTTTCTGTTTCCTCTAAAAAAGTAACAATAACCTTTACAGGCTTATTTGTGCCGATGGGTTCATCTAGCTCAAGGCGACCGTTGTGATAGGTTCCGGTGAGTGCAATCATGGCGGTGGTGCTAATACTGACTTAATAATACTAATCTTTTCAAAGATAATCATTTTCTTTTTCCTCTTGCCACTCCAGGGTATTCAACAAATGAATCATATCGGCTTTAATGTATTCAATCACAGGGGCCAGCGAGTCGTTGGCGGTGGCGGTGCGGAAGTAGAGCGCGCCGCGCAAAAAGTGATCTGTAGAGTCGGTGATGTAGAACTGGAACTGACTGGGTACCTCACCGGTCAGTTCGGCCACTAGGGCCCGTTTGCCACTGGGCGTGCCTACCACCGCCTCATTGATTGAGGAAGCCTTAATCTGGTGGTTGGCCGTAAGTTGATAAGCGTCTTCCAGCAACGTTTCCAAGCGCTGGCGATTGTTGTTCACCGCCTTATAGGTGAGTTGGATGTTGGCGGCGTAGTCAGGATAATAGATATTTAGCCAGTAGGGTTCGGCGTTGTACGAGGTATCGGGGTACAACTTTGCCTGCCGCGCGTACTCAAAGTGATAGGGAAAGGTGTCGGGCAGACTCACGTAGGCGTGCGCTGGCAAATCGATGCGGTTGAACCCATTGGGTTTGGGCACGTAATCTGATGTGCAAGCGGCCAGGGTAAGCAGAACGCCAAGGGTGATCAGTAAAAATGCAGAGCGGAACATAGGCGCCAAAGAAAATCCGTACGTTTAGGTGAACTAAGTGTACTAAGATTATACAATAAACGCGTGCCAATGTAGGGAATTCCCCAACATACCGTAAAAACGAGGAATAGAGTTGATCTATCTATGAATTAAAAATAAAAAATTATAACTTTACTAATAATACAGTTTCATTATTCTTCTTTATGAAAAAGTTACTCATCACCGGCGGGGCCGGGTTCATTGGATCGCACGTGGTTCGGCTGTTCGTCAACAAGTATCCTAATTACCATATTTACAACGTGGATGCCCTTACCTACGCCGGTAATCTAGAGAATTTGGCCGACGTCGAGAAGCAGCCCAACTATAAATTTATCCGGGCCGATATCACCGACCAGAAAGCGGTGCAGCGGATGTTTGATGAGGTGCGCCCCGACGCGGTGATCCACCTGGCGGCCGAGTCGCACGTGGATCGCTCCATCAAAGACCCCATGGCCTTTATCTACACCAACGTGGTGGGTACCGTTAATTTGCTCAACGCGGCCAAGGAGCAGTGGATGAACGGAAACCGGAAACCGGAAACCGGAAGTGAAGAACCAGGTACAGACCTCGGATTCCGATTCTACCACGTATCTACCGACGAAGTATACGGATCGCTGGACCACGGGGGCTACTTCACCGAAGATACTCCCTACGATCCCAAGTCGCCCTACTCGGCTTCGAAGGCCAGCTCTGACCATTTTGTGCGGGCCTACCACAACACCTACGGGCTGCCGGTGGTGGTGAGCAACTGCTCGAACAATTACGGCCCTAATCACTTTCCCGAAAAGCTTATTCCGTTGTGCATCCACAACATCAAGCACAACAAACCACTACCGGTGTACGGCAAGGGGGAAAACGTGCGCGACTGGCTCTACGTGGAAGACCACGCCCGCGCCATCGACGTGATTTTTCACCGAGGTATGATAGGCGATACCTATAACATTGGCGGGTTTAATGAGTGGAAAAACATCGACATCGTTCGCCTGCTCTGCCAGACGATGGATCGGAAACTGGAGCGCGAACCCGGCACGTCCGAGCAACTCATTACCTTTGTAAAAGACCGGGCGGGCCACGATCTGCGCTACGCCATCGACGCCACTAAGCTCACCGACGAACTCGGTTGGAAACCCTCGCTACAGTTTGAAGAAGGCATCGAGAAAACCATCGATTGGTACTTGGCCAACGAAGCCTGGCTCGACAACGTGACCTCCGGGCAGTATCAGAAATACTACGACGAGCAGTATGGCTAGGTCACTGGCCGTCGTGGAACGATCACTGGTCAAACTTACAAACGACAAACGACAAATGACAAATGACCGAAGACCAGTAGCTAGCATCCACCATCCGGGTTACGTTTAGAGTTGGGGAAGTGACTAAGCGTTAGAACGCGCGGCCAAACGACTGCGCCTAACCAACAAACCACACTTCATGAAAAGCTTAGCCCAACGCCAGCAAGAGGCCCTGGACATTCGTATCCAGGCCGCTCAAATCGCCCACGACCGGCCGCATCCCGACGAGCACGTTGCCAACGACGACGAACGCCGGTACGTGAACACCGAAGGCGAGAAAACCTACCTGATGAATTTCACCAAGGGCCTCCGGCACGATGCTGAGACGGGCCTGGTGGCCGACCCTACCCACTACCAGTTGTTCGTGAAGGGCATTGATAGCGGCGATCCCAAAGAGTTTGAAGACACTCCCCTTGGGCCCGGCTTTGTGGTAAACGAAGGCGACGATGTGCCGCTTCACTGCAAGGTGCAACCCGACTGGAAGTCAGAGAAAGCCAAAACCGGTAACGACGGAAATTCCGTGAGCATCCGGGCCTGGGAGAGCGCCGGTGCCGGACTTACTTTTGATACGCAAGGGCCCGACGCTCAGGCCGTAACGATGAAGCCCGCGCCCAAACTCGGCAGCGACGAACTCACCGCCGAGATGGGTGAAGTATACGTACAAGCGTTGCTGCGCGACGTGCCACTCGCCACGCTGTACGCCCAGTCCGCTGATTCGCAAACCGACGACGGTTTCCGCACGCGGGCCGAGCAGCTTATCCACCACCTTAATGCCCTGCCTTATTTTCAACCCACTGCTTCCAGCGGCTACTCCGCCCCCCTGACTTCCCCCGGTCCGCTGTCGCGGGACACCGCCTTTCGCGGCATCACCCCCGGCGACCGGGTCGGCCCCTATCTGTCGCAGTTTATGCTGATGGGCAACACCGGAGTGAACTCTAAGGATCCCGAACACGTGCCCGCCGACGGCTACATTAGTTACGGCGCCCTGCGCATTGATCAGCGGGTCCGCACGGCGGTTCCCGAGCACGATTATATGCAACGCTGGGACGAGTGGCTCGACGTGCAAAACGGAGCTGATTTACGAGGGATGGAAGAATACGTGCAAAAGAACAAAAAGGGTAGGCTCAATAAGCGCCGCTTCATCACCACGGGGCGCGATTTGGCTACCTACGTGCACTACGATGCGCTCTACGAAGCCTACCTGAACGCCTGCCTGATTTTGCTAGCCAACGGAGCTCCCTTCGACGCGGGCATTCCCTTTCAGGCGGCCGATTTGTTCGATCGGCAACAGGGCTTCGCGCAGTTCGGCGGTCCGCACATCCTGACACTGGTGCCGGAAGTGGCTACTCGTGCCCTGAAGGCCGTTCGCTTTCAGAAATTCAATATCCACCGCCGCTTGCGGCCCGAAGCGCTGGCGGCACGCCTACAGATGCACGAAGCCATCACCGGACACTGCATCACCTCGCGTTACAATCCCGCCCTACACGCCTCGCTGTTCAGCGACATCATCGGCGACTTAGAGCCTATCTTGAGCGAGATAGATCAGCACAATCCGGACTTTGCCGAGGGCTACGCGCCCGCCAACCCGGAGGTAAGAAGTACTATCGACCACAATTATCTGCTGCCAATGGCCTTCTGCGAGGGATCGCCCATGCACCCCTCCTACGGGGCCGGACATGCCACCGTGGCCGGAGCCTGTATCACCGTGATGAAGGCTTTCTTCGACACGAATCGGTACTTAAGTCTGTCCGAAGACGGTCAAGCGTTCCGCATCGCCGCCGACGGGGCCGAAAGTCAGTTTGCGTTTGTGCCCCGCGCCGACGGTGAAGTGCTGGAAACTGTGGCTACTGAGCCTTTGTCGGTAGGAGGAGAGCTCGACAAGCTGGCGGCCAACATTTCTATCGGGCGCAACTGGGCTGGAGTGCACTACTACTCGGACTACGTGGAGTCGCTGCGGATGGGCGAAGAGATTGCCATTGGCATTTTGCAGGAGCAGAGCATCACGTATAATCCGTTGGAGAATGTATCAATGACCCTGGATAAGTTCGATGGAAGCCAAGTGATTATTAAGCACGGCAAGGTGAAACCGCTTCGCTCCGCAAAACCGACGGAATACGCTGCTCACTCCACGAACGGAGAATCGCGTCAGCCGAAGGCGATGGCGGTAGATTTAGAAGTGAATTGATTAAAGGCAGGGCAGCAGCGGCATCACGCGATAATTATCTCGTAGGCCGCTGCTACTTCTTCGGCTCCTAATACTCCCAGTGCCGGGGCAAATTGTGGTCGGCGGCAAGATGAGCGGTAGGCAGATAATCGTGTAAGTAACCCAGCATCTCGTTCACGTCTTGCTCAAACTCAATGTAGTAGTCCGGGTTAAGTTTCTCAAGCTTCTTCAGAGCAGTTTGGGCTTTTTTGACTACGTACGTAGCAAACTTATCGGCGCGCTTTGTTTTTCGGTTCAACAGGGCCCGCTGGTGCCGAAATGGCAAGTTAACCAGTAGCAGTAGCAAACGCACCTCCCCGTATTTGTCCTTGGTGATCTTTACGTGGCGGGTGATAGCTCCGCTAAAGTTGCGCAGTTCCATCATGATGAGGCCCGGCGTGTAGTTCCAGCCGCTAAAGCCCTCGCTGGTGAAGTAGGTCGTTACCTGCTCGGCCAGTTCGTCGCGCTGCTGTTCGGCATCTACCTCATCTTCGAGCAACTGATGGTGCAACTTGCGCACCAACAAGCCATCTTTGGCTACCAGACGTAACAGTAGCTTGTCCTTTTCAGGTTCCGGCATCGCGCAGATAGCTTTTTTTAGGTCGTCAGATAGTTTGGTTGCCATAAAAGTGAGTTTTCACCGCAGCAAAGTTAATGCAAGTTGACCAAAATGCTATTCTATAGTTGGTAGAGAACCGACAGTTAGAAATGCTTCATGACGTATTATACAGCTTTGCGGTGTAAGATAACGCAGACCAGTCGGAAGTCATTCAGCTACGTACGCTCGCTTTCTCAGCAACCGATCCGCAATTAGTTTAGTAGTTCCAACGCTGCCTCTAGGATAGTGTCCCGCCCCGCGGCTTCATCCGCCGGATCCATATCTACCCGAACGTCCGGTTCCACTCCGTTCTCGATCGGTACCTGGTCGAGGTCCATGAGCTGGGTTACCGAAAACCGAAACTTCCAGCCATTAAGCAGCTCTCCACTGTAAGGAGCCCCGCCCCCGCCGCCGGTAACGTCGCCTACCAGCGTCACGTTGGGGAAGGTACTCATGTACGACGCGAAAGCGTTGGCGGCACTGTAGACCGTTCGGTTGGTTAACACCACCACCGGCTTGTTGAACGAGCGGTGCGCGGAGAGCTTTACCGGAAACGTGCGGGTAAAATCATCGTGCCCCGGACCGTCTTTGTAGCGTACATAACCCACCGTAGGTTCTTCTTCGCCGTTGCGCTGTGCCAGACGAGAGGCCAGGGTGTCGGCGTAAATCAAAGCACCGCCGGTGTTATCTCGGATGTCGATGATAATTCCGTTTAGGCTTCGGTAATCATCGATTAGCTGATCTAAGTCACCGCCATCGATGGGGTTTAGGAAGCTGCGGTAACGAATGTATCCTACGTTGCGAATCACCTTGGTCGGGAAGGGAATAACAATTCGGGAATCTTGGCCCAGGTAGTTGCGCTCAACAATAGTTTCGTTAAAGTTAGCTGGGTAGTCGAAGTACCAGTCGGTGTAGCGCGCCACATTAAAGTCCGAAATTAGGTTCACGTGGCCGTCGCGCAGTTCGGCGAGCATGTCGCTCATCACCTCGAACAGCGCTTCATCACTCGTTAGGGGGCTCACCAGCGGGCGGTAGCGTCGGTACACCTCATCCCAGTCGATGTTCTTGTATTCAAAGAAAGAATATTTCTCATCAACCGTCTCCCACAGCAGATCGAAATTTTCTACGGGATTGTTAATCGGGTCGGGCTCAATCACCAAGCGTTCGCAGGCGCTTATTCCGGATAGTAACAGTAACCCAAGGATGATTCTGGTAACAGGTAGCATACGTTGTAAGGACTAAATTTAGAGGGCAATAATACGAGCAATAGAAAGGGTGTGCGTGCCCGACTGGTACAGGTTCGGCTGCGCCACCGATACCAACTCCCAACGGTACGACACCCGGTAGGCCAGTCGCTTTACCACCTTGCGGCGGCGGCGCACGTTGCGGTGGAAATCTACGTTTACCTGATTAGATACCCTGAACAGCTTGCCCCACGAACCTACCGTGAAGGCGTCGCCTAGTCGTCCTCCTTCCTCAAAAGTAGTGGGCAACGACCAGGCGTAGGGGGTGTTCCCTAGCAAACTCAGCAGGGGAAGCCGCAACTCATCGGACAATACAAACGCTTTACCGAATACCGTGAGGGGAAACTGCACAATAGCCGAAGGCCCCAGCAGCACCGCCAGTTCGTACGAGAGCACATTGTTTACGTTTCCGGGGTGAGTCTTTAGGTTAAACAGGCCCCCGGCAAATCCCCCGACGTATAACTTAACGTTATCGTTTGCCAGAGTAATGGGATAGTGCAGGGCGTGCTGATGTTCTACGCCAAGTTGGGCCAACAGACTCTCGCTCTGCTCGTTGGTAAATGTCGTCGAGTTAAACTGCCAGTGCCGGTGCACCAGGGTGCGCGGTTTGAACTTGTAGGTGTTGTGGCCCCAGCCTATTCCTAAGCCGGTATACAGCAACGGCGACAAGGCCCGGTCGCGCATGCTGCCGATAGCGAGCCCCGTTGGCCGTACGCGAAACCATTCACCCCGCTGTTTATAGTACTGCTCATCGACAATGGTGTCGTGCAGCATGAGTTCGTTCTGCGCCCACAGCGGGGAGCCAGCCAGTGATACCAAAAGGGCGGTGAGCAGGCCAACGAAGGGCGATGGATACCGAGGGGAAGGCATAGGTGATAGAATTATTGTATGTAAGAGGGGGCCGACAAAGATTGTTCCACGCCCCCGGTGAGGTGCTAACGGCGTCGATTATTTTTCGCAAGCGCTTTTTCTGTGTACTTTTGCCGCAATGGACTATTACTTTATTACGGGCAGCAGCCGGGGTATCGGCCGCGCGCTGGTCAACAAGGCATTGGAACGGCCCGATGCCCGGGTAACCGGCTTCGCCCGCTCGGCCGGTGAGCAACACCCCCACTATACGCACCTTCCCATCGACCTGTCGGACGTGACCGCCCTGGCCGAACGGGCCGATTCCCTCTTTCCTACCGTAAAGGCACCCCAGCGCCTGGTGCTTATCAACAATGCCGGGACCTTGGGCGAGGTAAAGTACTTGGGCGATCTGCGCAACGCATCTATTGCCACGCTCTTTAACCTGAACGTAACCGCCCCCACGTTGCTGATGAACGCCTTTATGCGTCAGTACCGCACCGTGCCCGCCAAAAAGATAATCATTAACGTGAGTTCGGGGGCGGGCAAGTATCCGGTAGATGGCTGGGCGGGCTACTGCGCTTCCAAAGCAGCGCTCGATATGGTGTCGCAGGTGGCCGCGTTGGAGAGTGAGCGCCGGGCCGACGGGTTCTACGTGTACGCGTTGGCCCCCGGGGTGGTAGACACCGCCATGCAGGAGCATATCCGCACTGCCGACGCAGCCGACTTTAGCAAGCTACCCAAGTTTATGGATTACAAGGCAGAAGATGCCCTCGACGACCCTACCGTTACCGCCGAGAAGTTCTTTCAACTTATTGATTATCCCGAACGCTTCGAGGAGGTAATCCAGGATGTGAGAAACTTCTCCTGAAGAATTGCCCGCGTCAGATTTCATTTTCGTTGTATAATCACTTAATTTTAAGGGGAGATGTAAGCAGCGAATAATTCGTGCTCGAAAAAATCGTTACAATCTTGAAGGACGCTTACAACCATTTTCCCCAACTGGTGTCTTAGTGCCAAAGACCTGCTTATGAAACGAACCCTTCTTACCTGTTTTCTTGCTGCTTCTCTTTTGGCCTGCGACGATGCCACCGAACTCGACACGGTAAACACCCTGGGTACCGACGTTCAGTTTAGCATGACCGAGTACCTTGAACCGGGGCAACGCACTTTGTCTTTCAAGTTTCTTACCACCGAAAGCTATCCCTGTATTAACTATCGCATCGCCAGCGAACTGCGTCGTGAAGGTTCTGACATTACCGTTTCGCTCCGTGAGGTTCAGGGGGCCGACGTTTGCCTGGAAGCTTTGGCTCCGGCGGTTTCCTTCCTCGACGTTGGCGAACTACCTCCCGGTGAGTACCCCTTTACCGTTGAAGTAGGCACCTCAATCACCAACAGTGGAACGCTGCTAGTCACCGAAGAAGCCATAGAACTGCTGATGGGCCCCGCCGAAGGATTTATCGTGCCTACTTCCCGCCTGTTGCGGGTACCCGAGGGAGTGATCTGGGGTTCCGTACAGTCTTCGGATAAGTCGGGGGGTGCCCAAACGCAGGTTATGCAGCGTTTGCGCCGCCTGGGGGCCAGCGCGAAAGTGCTTCCCGAGGGTAACTACGGATACTTTGTGGTAGATGCTGGCGGGAATGTTACTGCTTCATCGCCTACTGCAGCGCAGGATAAGGTATTTGTTCTGGGCTATCGTGGCGAAGCCAGCAACCTGAAGCAGCTTATCGACGAGGTGGCCGATGCCTACGACGAGCAAGTGTCCGTGAGCGTACGCACCAGCGGGGGTGACGAGTTTCGCAGCGGGGCGCGAAATTGGTAGCATTCCCTTTCAACGCGTCGCCCACCACTCCATCATCTTTTGCAAGATATTGCTAATTTGCTGACGTTTCTGTCATCATCCTATCTTGCTCATGCTCCAACCGAAGCCCTACCTTTTCCGAATTATCTCCTTTTTCCCTCCGCAACTGCTTGCCTCACTTGCTTTGCTACTTGCCTTCGCCTGCTCATCTCCCCCTGATGATGAGTCTGCCGACACCAGTTACGAGCAGTGGCAGCCGCTTACGCTTTCTTTTAAAGGGCCTGCCACCGGCGAGCAGGCCGCGGTAAATCCTTTTCTGCACTATCGCCTCACGGTGCGCTTCACCCACGGTGACACTACCTACGCGGTGCCAGGCTACTACGCTGCCGATGGGCAGGCCGCCGAGAGCAGCGCTGATACCGGCTCCGTTTGGCAGGTCCACTTTGTGCCCCCTAGCCCGGGGCTGTGGAGTTACCAAGTATCTTTTCAGCAGGGCGACAGTCTGGCGATCCGCTCCGCAGCACAGGCGGGCGAACCGCTTGCCTTTGACGGTACCGAGGGTTCGTTTCGGGTAACGGAAGCCGATACCACTACGCGGGGGCGGCTGCGCTACGTAGGTAAACGCTACTTCCGCTTCTCGGGCAATGATGCGTATCTACTAAAGGGAGGGGCGGGCAGCCCCGAGAACCTGCTGGGCTACGCCGACTTCGACGGCACCTTCTTTGGGGGTGAGGAAGGGCAGCGGCAAGGGGAGGCGGCCGCCGACAAGCAGATGCACCAGTACCAAGACCACGTGCGCGACTGGCATCCCGGCGACCCGACGTGGCAGGGGGGGAAGGGCAAGGGGCTGATTGGCGGACTGAACTACCTGGCCCGCCAGGGGATGAACTCGATGTACTTCTTGACCATGAACATCGGGGGCGACGGCAAGGACGTGTGGCCCTACACTGGTTACGACGAACGCTACCGCTTCGACGTTAGCAAACTCGCCCAGTGGGAGCGGGTGCTGGCTCATGCCGACAGTTTAGGGATCGTCTTACACATGGTGCTGCAAGAAACCGAGAATGAGCGGATCCTTGATAGCGGTAACGTGGGCCCGCAGCGCCGGTTGTACTACCGGGAGATGATCGCTCGCTTTGCGCACCACCGGGCCCTGATCTGGGACATGGGCGAGGAGAACGGCTACGCTAAGTTCTCGCCCAACGCACAGACTACCGAGCAGCGGCAGGCCATGTTTCAGTACTTTGCGCAGAACGACCCCTACCAAAACCCGGTAGTGGTGCATACCCACGCCTGGGACGGCGCGCGGGACCCCGTTATTGAGCCCCTGTTGGGTAACGCCGACCTAAACGGAATTGCCCTGCAAGAGGGCACCCCGGCCAAGGTACACGCGGTTACCAAGCAGTGGATTGCAGCTTCAGCCGAATCGGGGCGGCCCTGGGTGGTGAGTCTGGACGAGGTGGGCCCTCACTACCGCGGAGCCATGCCCGACGAAGCAGACCCCAACCACGACACGCTGCGCCACGAGGTGCTGTGGGGCAGCCTGATGGCCGGGGGCGGGGGAGTAGAGTGGTATTTCGGCTACCGCTTCGACAATGACGACCTAGGGCTCGAGACGTGGCGCACCCGCGCCAACCTGTGGGCGCAAACGCGGCATGCCCTCGAGTTCTTCCGGGCGCACCTGCCGTACTGGGAGATGCAGTCGGCCGACGCGCTGGTGCACAACGGGACCTACTGTCTGGCGAAGCCGGGTGAGGTGTACGCCATCTACCTGCCGCCCGGTCATCCGGCTACCCTAGACCTGGAGGCCCACGACGCTACCTACGCGGTGCACTGGTACGACCCCAAGCAGGGGGGCGAACTGCAGGAGGGTGATCAACCACAGGTAAGCGGAACCGGACAGACTTCCCTAGGCAACCCACCCGGAGGGGATGCCACCAAGGATTGGGCGGTATTAGTGCGAAGAGAATAGCCAGTAATCGTCGACGGTAGCACTAAATACACATGACATCCCCGCTTCCTTACGGTCCGAGCGTGTCCATGACGTAAGGTTTGGGCGTTTCCTGGCGCAATGTACGTAAGATGTACGCATGATTGTCGGCTTCCTTGCGGCAAGATAGGGGGCATTACCTGTGCAACAGACGCTTCCTGAGAACTTTCTGTTGCTTATTCGCCGAAACACTACGTACGTAATCCTACGCGATGCCTTGGTTGAAGAAGTAATGGGCGTTTCCTTCCTTTGCGACGAACCCAATATAAACCACTACAAAAATGCAATTAGACACTGACGAACGTATTCTGGAGACCGCCCTGCTTACGCTGCACACCCTGGAACACGAAAAAGACATCTTGCGCGTGATGAAGGCCCACGGTTTTCCGACCGATGGCACCAAAGTAGGAAAGGCACTCGCCAAGAAGGCTACGGATGCCCGCCGTGAGAAAGACGCTTGCTACGACACGCAGTGGGAGTTGGGCCAGCAGGTAAACGAGCAGCGAACCGCCGTATGGGCGCAGTTTCGGGAGCACGCAAAGTTAGCCCGGGCGGCGTACCGCAACGAGCCCAGCATCTTGCATACCCTGCGCATTGAGCGCTTCGAGCGGGGCGGATGGGCTGGCATACGACAGGCGGCCCACTTCTACCACAAAGTGCAGGAGCGTAAACTATCGCTACAAACCCTGGGGGTAAGCGACCAAGAGATTCAGCAGGCTACTACCGACATTACCGACCTGATGGTGATGCGCCAGGTGCGCACGCGGCAGAAGGCGAAGTCCGAAGCCTGCACCCAAGCTAAGAACCAGGCCTTTAGTGAGCTCCGCGAGTGGGCGATGGAGGTGCGGGGAATTGCCCGGCTTGCTTTTAAGCAGAACCCGCAGATGCTAGAGGCATTCGGGGTGATGGTTCGCGCTACGGTATAGGCTATATTGTGCCACCCGCTCGTGCGAACAATTGGGGTTGATAAGCACGAGCGTAAAAAAAGCTACTGCCTTAATGACAGTAGCTTTTCTCTAACTTGCTTCAACAAAATA
Organism: Tunicatimonas sp.; assembly: GCA_049650865.1. Classification (GTDB taxonomy): domain Bacteria; phylum Bacteroidota; class Bacteroidia; order Cytophagales; family Cyclobacteriaceae; genus Tunicatimonas. Next base: position 22,046 of record JBASAY010000068.1, on the reverse strand, counting down.
TTTTTGCAGAAGAGGAATTAGTTTTGACCCTCTTGCTCAGCACCTTGGGCGGTTCCGGTCATGCTGGGGGGTAAGATTACGGTATCTATGATGTGCACCACTCCGTTAGACGCTTTCACATCGGGGGTGGTTACTTTGGCACCCTCAATCATTACGTCACCACCTTTCATCTTCACGTTCACGTCTTCTCCCTGTACCGAAGCAATGGCTTGCCCATCGGATAAGCTAGACGACATTGCCTCAGAGGGCACTACGTGGTAGGTAAGTACGGTAGCCAGCTTTTGCTTGTTTTCAGGCTTCAATAGGTCTTCTAGAGTTCCCTCGGGTAAGGCTTCAAACGCCTCGTTGGTGGGGGCAAATACGGTGAAGGGACCGTCACCTTCTAGAGTTCCTACCAGATCGGCGGCTTGTACTGCCTGCACTAAGGTAGAAAGGTTTTCTTGCGACATGGCTAGCTGAACGATGTTCTGCTCATCTTGCACAGAGGCCACCGTACTAGCGGCGGCAGCAGTGCCAGCGGCGGTAGCGGCAGTTCCTTGCTCAATGTCCTTAGCTTGCTCCTCAATTGTTTCGTCTGACGTTACCTCTAGGTTATCGTCTACAATACTATCATCTTCCTTAGTTTTGTTAGCGGGCTGCTCAGCATCAGTGTTAGCGGTGATATCGGTTTCCATCATCTTCGCTTTGCTCTTGTCAGCGGCCTTCTCAGTGGTTTGCTCCACGTCGGTAGCGGCGGTGTTCATCGCGTCTTCGGTTTGCCTAGCAGCTTTCTCAGTCTTGCGAGCAGCTACATCTACAGTTTCTTCAGTTTCAGCAGCAGCTTCTTCCATGTTAGGGGTTTCTTCAACGGCTTCTTCCGTCTCAACCGCAGCTTCTTCCACTTGATTAGCGGCTTCTTCTACCGTTTCTTCGGTTTGGTAAGCGGCATCCTCAACGGCGTCTTCGGTTTCCATCGCGGCTTCGTTGGTAGACTCCTCTACGGTAGCCTCAACTTCTTCTACGTCATCCTCAGCGTCAACCACTTCAATAGTATTAGCGGTGCCGTCTTCTACCTTCTGCTCAGCCTTCTCCATGGCCTCTTCGGTTTCAGAGAAGAGTCCACCATCGGTGGCCTCTTCAGCTTCTTCTTCTACTTCGTCAGCGGCATTGTCAACGGCTTGTCCTACGTCAGTAGCGGTTTCATCAACAGCGTTACCTACCTCGGTAGCAGTCTCGTCGATTTCTTCACCAGCGTTCTCTAGTCCTTGGTCAATGCTTTCTCCGGCATTATCCAGCGCAGCATCGGCGTCGTTCACGGCCTCCTCAGTCTCTTGCTCAATCTCCTCACCAGCATTATCCAGCGCAGCATCAGCATCATTTACTACCTCTTCGGTTTCTTGCTCTACTTCTTCACCGGCTTCATTGATTTGCGCTGAAGCATCTACGTCATCGGCGTCGGCATCAACTACGGTAGGCTCACCGGTGCGCTCAGCTTCTCTCTCAGCCTGCTCCATGGCTTGGCCTGTTTCTTCAAAGGGCTCTTCAACCGCTTCTTCAGTTTGATTAGCGGCTTCTTCCATTTCATTAGGAACCTCTTCCAACTCCTCTTCAGTTTCCTGAGCGGCGTTCTCCACACCTTGCTCTACATCAGTAGCGGTTTCTTCTATTTCTTGTTCCGCGTCTTCCATAGCGCGCTCAGTATCTTGGGCAGCTTCGTCGGTCGCTTGGTCAACGTCCTGAGCCGCATCCTCTACTGCTCGTTCGGTGTCCTGGGCAGCTTCATCAATCGCTTGTCCAGCATCCTGGGTGGTTTGCTCTACTTCTTGCTCCACTTCGGTGTCCTGGGCAACGGCGCTCACAGTGGCTATCATAGACAAACCAGCTATAAGGCTTAGTACCTTCATCTTCATAATAAAAATCATTAGGTTAAAAATTGGGAATATGTACTGACCGAACTCAACGGTGGCGTATTTGTTCAGTTTAATGTCGATAAATCGGAATTACGGTTAACAATTCACTAGTAAGCGTAGCGCTTAATCAGCTTCTCTTACCGACGCTACGCTAACTGTCTGTGTCGGAGGCAGTTGATCAGCCATGTTTCATCCATACTTTTAAATCCCTGAAAGTTTTTTTGACGCTCCTCCTGCTTATGTTCGCCACAGCCGCCTGCTCGGCAGATACTAATAAGGAAGATGACGTAGAAGATGACTTTATTGGTTGGTTTGAGGAGTGTCAGTCTGACCAATCTTTTTTGAGGTAGCGCTAACAATGACCAAGCGGTTGGGTTTAGCTATCCAAGGATTTACTTTTTTTGTCTATTTACTCTAAATTTTTTTAGCGATGCGTGTTATACCCACCAAAGTGCACGGGGTGCTCGATTATCTGAGCGGCCTGTTGCTGATTGCTTCTCCCTGGTTATTTGATTTTGCGAACGGCGGGGCTGCCCAGTGGGTGCCTATCCTAGTGGGTGTCACCATCCTGCTCATGTCGCTGGTCACCGATTACGAACTAAGTGCTGCCAAGCTGGTGCCGATGCGAACCCACCTGGGGCTCGACGTGCTAAGCGGGGCTTTGCTGGCGGCTTCACCCTGGCTGTTTGGCTTCGCCGAGCTGGTCTACTGGCCGCACTTGCTGCTGGGCATTGCCGAGATTGGAGCCGGATTACTTACTCAACAGGTGCCTGGCTACCGCGCGACTACGGCGGCACCCTCGCACGAGCGTCCGGTACCGGGCGGAGTGCCCAAGGATGAGGATTCGTACCAGGCCGGTGACGTGATTGAGGTAGACGACAACCGAACTTCTACCGAGGCGCAGCGCCACATGCAGAACGATGAAGAGTTGGAGACGCACGTGCGCGAGAAAGAGCAGCAGCGTGCCGCCGACACCGACCGTTCGCGCCGCACCAACAGTGCCGAACACCTACCGCACCAGCACGACAACTAGTCGTACTTTTATTTAGAGTACTCACACTCTTTTTAGTATAAATCATCAAGCATAGAAAGCTCCGCTATCGCGGGGGTATGTCTTATGCGCTCTATCGATTTCATTTTTTATTCACTTACCACAAACCCTTTTTTTATGTTTTATCACGATTCTAAGTTGCAGTACCCCGTTAAGGTTGACAAGCCTAACCCGCAGTTTGCCAAGATGCTTCAGCAAGCTATCGGGGGCATTGAGGGCGAGATTCGCGTTTGCCTGCAGTACCTGTTTCAGGCCTGGAACGCCCGCGGCCCCAAGAAGTACCGCGATATGTTGATGGAAACCGGTACCGAAGAGATTGCCCACATTGAGATGCTTAGCACCGCTGTGGCACTTAACCTGGAAGGGGCTGACTACGCCCTGAAAGAGAAGATCACCAGCGAGAACCCGGCCGTGGAGGCAGTGCTAGGAGGAATGAACCCCCGGCACATTCTATCTTCGGGCTTGGGAGCCATGGCAATGGACAGTGCGGGAGTGCCCTTTAGCGGAGCCTACGTGGTGGGCACGGGCAACATTGCGGCCGACATGCACTCGAACATCACCGCCGAAGCAGGCGGACGCGCCCTGGCTACCCGCCTGTACGCCCTCACCGACGACCACGGCATGAAAGATATGTTATCATTCTTGATTGCCCGCGATACCATGCACCAGGAGCAGTGGATGGCCGTGCTGGAAGATCTAGGACCCGAAGCCAGTCATCCGGTTCCCAACAGCTTTCCGCAGGATAAAGAGGCGCAGGAGTTCAGCTACGCTTTCATGTCCACTCACATCGACAAGCCCGCCGACCCGAAGGAGCGTTGGACCACTGGCAAGGCGGTAGACGGCAAGGGCGAGTTCTCGTACGTGCACGCTCGTCCGCACGGCGAAGAGCCATCGCTGGGGATGGCCACCATACCGCAAACCTACGCCCAGAAGGAGCAAATGGGGATGGCTACCGAAGCGAAGGAAGCCGTGAAGAGCGTAGTAGATAAGGCTAAGGATAAGCTATCGTAGGTATTCAAGTAATGTCTGCTTGCTATTTAATGGCGAAGGTGCTCAGGCGTCTTCGCTATTATTGTTTTCACCAGGCCGCAGACAGTCTGGGTAGGTTAAATAGCGGCCAAAATGTCACCTTAAACTGCTAATAATTGATCAATTAAGACAAAATGTCTGGTTTTTGAGTAAAAAAGCAGATGGTCAGATCCTTGATATAATAGGGGAAAAACACGACAATCCTAAATCAAGAACGATATGAATTTTAACAACTATACCATAAAAGCCCAAGAGGCGCTGCAGAAAGCCGCTGAGATTGCCAGCGGCTACCAGCAGCAGGGCATCGAACCCGCGCACCTGCTCAAGGCGGTGCTACAGTCGGACGAGAACATGATCTCGTTTGTGCTCAACAAACTAAGCGTTAGTCGCAATCAACTGGAAAGTAGCCTAGATAGTATACTGCAATCGTACCCGAAGGTGAGTGGCCAGCAACCGTACCTTGGCAATGATGCGGCGGCGGTACTTCGTAAGGCCGAGAGCTACCTCAAGGAGTTCGGCGACGAGTACGTAGCGGTGGAGCACATCTTGCTGGCCTTGTTAGACGGCAAAGGCAAAACTGCTCAGGTGATGAAACAGTCGGGCTTCGCCGAGAAAGAGTTGAAGGCAGCTATTCATGAGTTACGCGGGGGCGAGCGGGTAACCGACCAGAACGCTGAGGCAAAGTACAAGTCGCTGGAGCGTTACTCTAAGAATTTGAACCAACTAGCCAAGGCGGGCAAGATTGACCCGGTGATCGGGCGCGACGAAGAGATTCGTCGCGTGCTGCAAATCCTGGCGCGTCGCACCAAGAACAACCCCATTCTGCTGGGCGAACCCGGCGTGGGCAAGACCGCCATTGTAGAAGGATTGGCGCAGCGCATCGTGGACGGCGACGTGCCCGAAAACCTAAAGAGCAAAACGCTGATTGCCCTGGACATGGGCCTGCTGGTAGCGGGTGCCAAGTACAAGGGCGAGTTCGAGGAGCGCCTCAAGTCGGTGATCAAAGAAGTAACCGACTCGGACGGGGAGATTATTCTATTTATTGACGAAATCCACACCCTGATTGGGGCGGGCAGCGGCGGCGAGAGCGCGATGGATGCGGCCAACCTGCTAAAACCGGCCCTGGCCCGCGGCGAACTGCACGCCATCGGAGCGACTACGCTCAAGGAGTACCAGAAGTACATTGAGAAAGACAAAGCCCTGGAGCGCCGCTTTCAATCGGTGATGGTAGACGAGCCCGATGTTCCGGACTCTATTTCTATCCTACGGGGCATTAAAGATCGTTACGAACTGCACCACGGCGTGCGCATCAAAGACGATGCGGTGATCTCGGCCGTAGAGCTGTCCAATCGCTACATCAGCGACCGCTTCTTACCCGACAAAGCCATCGACCTGATGGACGAGGCGGCCTCCAAGCTACGCATCGAGATTGATTCGCTGCCCCAGGAACTAGACGAGCTCAACCGCAAGATCATGCAACTGGAGATTGAGCGCGAGGCCATCCGCCGCGAGAAGAACCAGGAGAAAGAATCGCAACTGACCAAGGACATCTCTGAACTGGAAGAGAAGCGCAAGGACCTGCGCGCCAAGTGGGAAAACGAGAAAGGGGTGATTCAGGGTTTGCGTGAGGAGAAAGAAAAGATTGAGCGCTACAAGCTAGAAGCTGAGCAGGCCGAGCGGGCTGGTGACTTCGGCCGCGTCGCTGAGATTCGCTACGGCAAGATTACCGAAAGCGAGCAGAAGCTTAAGGACTTCCAGCAGCAACTGGTGGAGATGCAAGGCGAGAAGTCGCTACTCAAAGAAGAGGTAGACTCGGAAGACATCGCCGAAGTGGTGGCTAAGTGGACCGGCATCCCCGTATCAAAGATGCTGCAGAGCGACCGTGAGAAACTGCTCAACCTCGAAGATGAGCTCAGCCAACGCGTGGCGGGGCAGTACGAAGCCATCCAGGCACTGTCGGACGCGGTGCGACGTAGCCGGGCGGGCTTACAGGATCCCAAGCGGCCCATCGGTTCGTTCATCTTCTTGGGCACCACCGGGGTAGGAAAAACCGAGCTGGCCAAGGCCTTAGCTGAGTTTCTGTTTGACGATGAGAACAACATGGTGCGCATTGATATGTCGGAGTACCAGGAGCGGCACGCGGTGAGTCGCCTGATCGGAGCCCCTCCCGGCTACGTGGGCTACGACGAGGGCGGGCAGTTAACCGAAGCGGTGCGCCGCAAGCCGTACTCGGTGATCTTACTAGACGAGATTGAAAAGGCGCATCCCGACGTATTCAACATTTTGCTGCAGGTACTGGATGATGGCCGCCTGACGGACAATAAGGGCCGCATGGCGAACTTCAAAAATACGATTATCATTATGACCACCAACATTGGCTCGAGCCTGATCCAGGATCGCTTCCAGGATATCAATCCCTTTAATGAGGATGAGGTGGTAGAAGAAGCCAAGCAGGAGGTGTTTGAGCTGCTCAAGAAATCGGTGCGCCCCGAGTTCCTGAACCGCATTGACGAAACAATCATGTTCCGCCCGCTGTCTAGAGACAACATGCAGCAGATTGTGGAGATTCAATTCCGTCAGATTCAGCAACGGCTGGAGGAGAACGGTATTCAGATTGAGGCCACCGACGAGGCCCTGCGTCACTTAGCCGAACTGGGCTTTGATCCGCAGTTTGGGGCACGACCGCTCAAGCGGGTGCTGCAGCGCGAGGTGCTGAACCAGTTGTCTAAGGAGATTTTGGCCGGTAGCATCGATAGAGATTCGGTAGTGGGCATTGAGTTGGATGATGAGCAGCAGATTAAGTTTATTAATTTGGATGCGGTGGAGATAGAGTGAGGGAATTAGGAACGGGGGAGTTAAGAATTAGGAATTGACTAATTCTTAATTCCCAATTCTTTAATTCTAAATTAACCTAAGCGTTGGCTTTGGTAGTTTTGAGGATGCTGCCGATGATTTTAAGCACTTCGTCGCAGTCCTTAAGCGTAGATATTTGCAGATTATCATCCATGATACCCGCATCGCCCAGCAGACGTAACCAGTAGTGGGTTTCTCGCGCTTCTTTGTACGAGATAGAAAGCTTAGCGACAAAGTCTCTTCGGGACTGGGCACCGATTGCTTCTTCAACGTTAGCCCCCACGGAGGTGCCACTACGTAGCAATTGTTTCGAGAGCACAAACTCCTTACAATCCTCCCTAAGGTGCTGACTGCACTTCACGATTCTTAACGCAAAGTTGTACGTCTTTACCTGTACCACATTCTCCTTCATCTCCCTGATTCTTCACTCCAAGTTTTAATCATCAAACCATCAAAAGGCAGACCAACAGAGCCGCTTTAATGTCTTCCGTGGAGATGGGGTATGTTTTCTTCTGCTATTGCCGTTTACTTTACAAGCTAAAAAGAGAGACTACCCAGTAACAATCCGCTGCCTCTGCGGTTCGATAGACGTACAATCTGAATGAAGAATTAGGAATGGGTTAATTTGGAATTGATAGGACTGGCTCTAGGAACACACTTATTCAAATCTAGCGCCTGAGCAGACCCTAATTTTTAATTTCCCCAATTTTTAATTCTAAGTTCTCGCACCTCCGTGTATCCTAATTCTCAATTTCATAATTTTTAATTCTAAAATTCCCCTCCATGTCCACCCCCACCGCTCATCCTGATGCTGCCATTAAACTAAAAGAAAAGGTAGGCGATTTAAAGATCGCCATGTTGACCACCGAGGTAGCCGATGGCCAGCTACACGCCCGTCCGATGCATACTTCCGAAGTGGAGTCGAACGGTATTTTCTGGTTTTTCACCAGCGACAAGTCGGGCAAGGTGCACGAACTACAGCGCAACAATCAGGTAAATTTGGCCTACGCTGATCCTGATGGCGACACTTACGTATCGGTGGCTGGCCGTGCCGAACTAATAGAGGACGAAGCCAAGATGCACGACCTGTGGCACCCGATGCTGAAGGCTTGGTTTGCCGACGGCTTGGATACCCCCGACATTGCGCTGCTTAAAGTCACCGCCGACAGCGCTGAGTACTGGGACACCTCGTCGAACGCCATGCTGCACCTTTATGGAGTAGCCAAAGCGATGCTCACTGGCGATTCGGCCCGGGGCGACGGTGAAAACGAGCAGCTAGACATCCGCTAGATCGTCGCTTACCAATTGGACTGAGCAGCACACGAAACCGGACGAACAGGTCGTTGATTAGGGAAAGTAACCCGATTATGTACCGAATTATCATTGTTGCGCTAATGGTGACCACGACCAATAGCATGCTGTTTGCCCAAACCAAACAGAAGGAAAAAACCAATCGAGCAGTGGATGCTCCCCGAGTGGATGCTCCCCGAGCGGATGCTCCCGAAGTGGCTTTGGATACCACTGATCAATTCATCATCGACCCTACCACGCAGGTGCCGCTCACGGTCAATCTAGAGGCCGACGAGGAAAAGGAGGACGAAGAGAAGGATAAAAAAAAGAAAAAGAAGCAGAAGAAGAACGTCTACTTCGGCCTGAAGACGAAGAAAGGATTTTCCCGGAAGGGGGCAGGCGAGCGGGCTGAGCTGGAACTGTTTCGCTACCTGAAGAGCTACCAAGAGCCCGACCCCTACGTGCGCGACGTGTACTGGTACGACACCAAGCGCAAGCAGATTCGCACCACGCATAACATTAATAAAAAGAAGGCGCTCATCCTGCACGGGCCCTACAAGAAGATTACCGAAGACGGCGAGGTGCTGGAGCAGGGCATGTTCTACAAGGGAACCAAGCACGGTCGCTGGACGCGCTACAGCCGCAAGGAGATTCTACTAGACAAAGAAAAGTACACCCACGGCTGGCCCCGCGAGTCGGAGATCACCTACTACGACGAAGACCAGCGCGCCAAAGTAAAAGAGGTGATTCCCGTAGAGTATGGCCAGGAAGAAGGCTACTACTTTTACTTCCACCCGGGCGGACGTGTAGCCGTTGAAGGGGAGTACCAGGAAGGCAAAAAAGTGGGCTTATGGACGGAGTACTACGATTTTGAGAAGCGCGCTAAGAAGCAGATTAAATACCCGGATGACCCCTACGATGAGAAAACCAAACCGCATATTGCTAAGGAATGGAATCCGCAGGGGCAGGTGGTCTACGATTATAAAAACTAACGGTGATTGCGTGATCGGCAGCACCGTGCCAAGTTACCGTCCAGCGTAGTTGCTTACCCTTACCAATGATTGCAAAAGCCAAATACTGGATTGATAAACTGGGACTAGAACCTCATCCTGAAGGAGGTTTCTACAAGCGAACGTACGAATCATCGGCTAAGATCAAGTCGCTGGACCGCCCTCACTCCACCGCTATCTATTTCCTGCTGCTAGCAGACAAGTTCTCGGCCTTTCACCGAATCAAGTCCGACGAACTGTGGCACTTCTATACAGGCAGCCCGTTGGACGTGTTTATGATTAACGAGCAGGGGGCCATGGAAGAGTTCCGGCTGGGAGCCGATGCGGACGCGGGACAGGTCTTTCAGGCAGTGGTACCCGCCGGTCGCTGGTTTGCTTCCCGCATGGCGCAGCCCGACTCCTACGCCCTGGTCGGTTGCACGGTGGCGCCCGGCTTCGACTTCCGTGACTTCGAGATGGCCAACCGTTACCAACTTACCACGCAGTTTCCGCAGCACGCCACGCTGATCAAAGGCCTAACGTATCCGGGGTAGTAGGTATATAATTGCAAGCATCGTAGATCACAACCTTGCGCTAATAGCACTAAAGACAGATATTTCTAACTGTCCGGTTTAAGGAGCATCTTTTTGAGATTCCGTGGTATAACCAACCATTTTGGGAAGCAATTCAACCTAGGTTACTCTAGCCGATGCTACTACGACACGATGGTAGCAGTCAGAGAAGATAGAAAGCCACTACATATCCTAATTACCTTACCTCTTTTTATCGGGTAGCTCACGCAGCAGGACGCTTCTTGTACGCATTTTGCCAGTCACTATACGGTACAATTAACCGTATTTAGTATGAACGCTCTATTAGTGAAAAACTGGTGCGACAGCAGTTTGTCGCCTATGGCTTGGTCGCGGATACTAACCCGCATGCTGCCCCACTTCAACCAAAACGGATACTACTTCCAAACTCTTAAGAACCCAGACGATAGCCTGATTTTTAAGCAGGAAACCGTTGAAGTACTTAAGGAGACAATACAGGATATCTACCAGAGTCAGTTGCCGTCTGCCCTGTAAGCTTTAGTAACACCACCAGAAACTCGATCCCATGAATACTATCCAAACAGCGCCGTTGCTCACTGGCGAATTTCACAAAAATCGCAACGCCTTCGTGGTGCAGGGCGAACCACTGATCTTCCACTGCCACCACTACAATACGTTCTTACAACTTAGTATTGAAGAAACCAAGCACTACCTGGACGTATATCCAATTTTGCAGGATACCGCCCAGGAGGTAGCCTACGCCCAGTTTAACAAGTTTTTTAAAAGTAATTCTGAACTAAGCGTAATAGAGAGAAAAGAAGTAGTAAGCAAAGCATTTAGCGAATTTGGTTTTGGGGCAATGGGCCTGGATTACCTTTCCGCGCAAGGAGGGACGGTCGTGCTGCCTACAGAACACTACTCGGCTACCTGGATGCTAAAGTACGGACCGCGTACCGGCTACGACTGCGGCGCTGCATTGTTTGCCACCGGATTTGTGGCCGGAGCTACTGAAGCGATTTTCGATCTTCCTCTGGGGTCCTTAGAAACCCGTCAGATTGAATGCCCCACCAAAGGACACTCTCAGTGCACTATCGTTGCTTCACCGAGCATCAAGCCACGTACGCTGGAAGCCTCTCCGGCTGAGGGGATGTATCAAACGTTTGACGCACTACCGCAGCCGCAAGACACCGGTATTCGCTACGAAGCTATTCAGGAGGCGCTTACCGAAATGCCGATTGTAGGGGGGAAAGACGGACTTATTCAGGCTTTTGGAGTTACGCTAACCCGCCACTACGCCAATTACTATACCCAGATATCGTATCGCCTACTAAAGGCAATGCAAGCTAAATTTGGGGCCGACGGGGTTCATATCGTCAAGGATTTGCTTGTTGAAGCGGGCCACGTGTGCGCCTTTAATACTTTCGGTGGGATTATGGAATCGGCCGAGTGGAACGCGCTTATTCAGCCAATGATCGACTCGCGCGAGGATTGGGTGCACGGAATTGTGGCGTGCGTAAACGCGCTGGGCTGGGGGCAATGGGAAGTAAAAGAACTGGTGCCTTACCAGAAGTTAGTGGTAGAGGTAAAGAGCGGTTACGAAGCCAATTCGTACCAGCAGTCGTTCGGGCAGAGCGATTACCCGGTGTCGTACTTGGTGACCGGCGGAGTTGCCGGGATCATGAACCTGATCTACAACGGGGACATTACCGAAACTCCCGAACTCAACGAAGCCTACTATGATCAGATTTTTAAGTCGCCGAACAAATTTTCGGCTAAGCAAACAAAGTGCCGGGCCATGGGCGATTCGGTCGACCGCTTCGAGGCAACCAAGCAGTAGGCAATGGCTCCGGATAGTGCTTTTGAACTGCTTGAGGTGAAAGACTGCCGCAAGTACCGGAAACACATTTACCGACTCGCGCGGGCGCTCGATGACACCTTTATTAACCACTTTAAATTTTTGGGTTCTCCTGTTGTAACTCCCTTCCGGCAATATGTGCCGAATGCACACGATTTGCTCACCATCCGCAGTGAGGCGTTCGACCTGGAACTGTCGGGCGGACTGCAGGGAGATAACCTTTACGTCACTTTTGGCAACAAGGAGCAGTCGCTGGTTGATTTTCTGGAGGATGAACTGCGGCGGTGGATGGGGCAGGAGCAGAAAGCAGATTAATCAGTAAAAAGCGTCCTCAAAGTGCTCGATAGCCGGGTGGGGCTGCATCGTAATGGCAATAATATCAAAGCGGATATTGCCTTCCCAGGCTGCCTCGTGCACGTACTGGTTGGCCGCCTCGCTAATGCGTTCGGCCTGGGCTGGGTTCACAAAGGTTTCAGGATCGCCGAAGTTTGTATTGAGCCGCAGCTTCACTTCCACAAATACCAGCGTGTCGCGGTCGAGCATCACCAAGTCAACTTCGCCCCGGCGGTAGCGGTAGTTTTTGGCGACTAGCTTCATTCCTTTCTCCTGCAAGAACCGAGTGGCCATCTTCTCCCCCTGTCTTCCCCGGCGGTGCGCTACATAATCACTCATCTTTTTTTCTTCAATCTCGTTTCAACCCAGTATCCAACTTTTTCAATCCTAACGTATCAAACATGTTACCAAAGACCAACCCAACCGAAACGCCCGCCTGGAAAGCCCTTCAGCAACACTACCAAGCCATTCAGTCGCAGCCCATGCGCACCATGTTCGAAGACGATTCCGACCGATTCAGTAAGTTTTCGCTTCGCTTCGAGAACACGCTGCTCGACTTTTCTAAGAACCGCATCACCGAAGAGACGATGAAACTGCTTCGCCAACTGGCGGCTGATACCAAGGTGAAGGAAGCAACCGAGGCGATGTTTAGCGGCGAGAAGATCAACCGCACCGAAGACCGATCAGTGCTGCACGTTGCGCTGCGCAACCAGAGCAATACCCCAATCGAAGTAGACGAACAAGACGTGATGCCTGAGGTAAACGAGGTGCTGGATCGGATGAAAACGTTCTCAGAACAGATCATCAGCGGCGATTGGAAAGGTTACAGCGGCAAGGCCATCAGTGACGTTGTGAACATCGGCATCGGGGGGTCTGACCTGGGGCCGGTGATGGTCACCGAAGCGCTGAAACCCTATCAGAAAGAGCACATCAATGTGCACTACGTGTCTAACGTAGACGGTACCCACATCTCGGAAACGCTGAAGCAGCTCAATCCCGAAACGACGCTGTTCATCATTGCCTCCAAAACGTTCACTACTCAGGAGACGATGACCAACGCCACCTCGGCCCGCGACTGGTTCCTAAAGACCGCGTCGGACGAGTCGGCCGTGAAGAAGCACTTTGTGGCTTTGTCGACGAATCAAGAGGCGGTGGAAGAATTTGGCATTGACGCGAATAATATGTTTGGCTTCTGGGACTGGGTAGGCGGACGCTACTCGCTGTGGTCGGCCATTGGTTTATCGATTGCCTGCACCATTGGGTATGATCGCTTTGAAGAACTACTGGCGGGCGCTCACGCCATGGATAAGCACTTCCGCACCGCCCCGGTAGATGAAAATATTCCTCTGACGCTGGCGCTGATCGGGGTGTGGTACAATAACTTCTTCGGGGCACAAACCGAGGCGATTTTGCCCTACGACCAGTACATGCACCGCTTCCCGGCTTACTTTCAGCAGGGAAACATGGAAAGCAACGGCAAGTACGTCGACCGCAACGGACAGCCGGTAGACTACCAAACTGGCCCGATTATCTGGGGCGAACCGGGCACCAATGGACAGCACGCTTTCTACCAACTTATCCACCAGGGCACCAAGCTCATTCCTTGCGACTTTCTGGCTCCGGCGCAGAGCCAGAATCCCCTCGGCGATCACCATCCGAAGCTGCTGGCCAATTTCTTCGCCCAAACCGAAGCGCTGATGATGGGCAAAACCAAAGATGAGGCGGCGCAAGAACTACGCGACCAGGGCAAAGGGGAAGAGGAAATTGAAGAACTCGCCGTCTACAAATCGTTCGAGGGCAATAAACCGACTAACTCGATCTTATTCCAGAAGCTAGATCCCTATACCCTAGGAAGCCTGATTGCGATGTACGAGCACAAAATCTTCGTGCAGGGCATCATTTGGAATATTTACTCTTTTGATCAGTGGGGAGTAGAACTGGGCAAGCAACTGGCCAAGAAGATTTTGCCGGAGTTAGAAGGAGAGGATGACGTAACGTCGCACGATGCATCTACCAACGGTCTGATCAACGCTTGCAAAGAAATGCGGTAAGAAGATCAGCGATTTACTGGGCACTTTCGGGGGGCGGAAACTCCCGCATAGGGCTGTAACGGGGATAGCGATCAAAAACCTCCGGATCGGGACCCACCACGCGCGGGTCTTGGGTGGCGGTAAGCTCTTCCATCAGCGTAGCGTTAAGCTGCTCCCTGACCGAAGCGAACTCAGGATCAAGGGCCAGGTTGCTCAGGCAGGCAGGGTCTTTTTCCACGTCGAACAGTTCGTACTCGGGGCGCTTGGCCACGGCCAGCTCGAAGTACGCTTCGTACGCTGGGTCATCGTGGTGCTCAATGAGGAACGACTTGGTCGGGCAATCGTCGATGTCGGTAAAGGCCTGATTTGCTTGGTAGGCACCCTGGGCATCGACGCCGTACATCGGGTAGGCCGCTCCGCTAGAGTCGGGCATCAGTCGCTGGGGAGCTCCGGCGGGCCAGCGTTCCGGTTTCATGTTCCAGACGTACAGGTAGCGGCCCCGGCGGATGGCCCGTTGGGGATAGCCCCGGTTTTGGTAGCGGGAAGATGAGTGCCGCTCGCGTCCACTGAGTACGTGCCGCTGGGTTTCGCCAACGGTGCCTGTCTTTTCGGAGGTAAGGATGTCAGTAATGCTCTGCCCGGTGATGGGCAGCATCCCGGCTGGCTCGGTATCGGTAAGCTCCAGGATGGTAGGAGCCAGGTCTACGAAGCTGATCGGATCGTCAACGGTTCTTCCCCCGGGGAATTGAGCAGGAAAACTAATGGCTAGCGGCACGTGCACCCCGTACTCGTAAGCGTTGGCCTTAGCACGGGGGAAAGGCATTCCATTGTCGGCCGTTACGATGATGATCGTGTTATCGAGTTCGCCGATTTCTTCCAGATGGTCGATCATCCGCATCAGGTGCAGGTCGAACCACTCAATCTCTACGGCGTAGTCCAGCAGATCGCCCCGCACCGTTTCGGTGTCAGGCAAGAATGCGGGCACCTCCGCATTGTTCAGCGACTTGCCGCGGCGCTTCCACGCGTCCTGTTCGTAGTCGCGGTGAGGTTCGGAGGCACCGTACCAGAAGAAGAAGGGCTGGTCGGCTGATCGGGCCTGCAGAAAGGCCTCGAAGTTAGCTGCGTAGTTGAGGTTGCGAATGCCGGTAGCAAAGCGTTCGTCATCGTTTTCCTGATACTGAACGTCATTGTAGGCCGTGCCCGCCGCGTTCTGAGACCGTAACGGCGGGTTGCCGTACTTAAACGGGCCAACGCCTTTGCCGGTGTAGCCGGTGTGGTAGCCGTTGGTAGTCAGCAAGTCTACGAAGGGCACGTACTTGGCGAGCCAACCGGCCGCGTGTTGTCCGGCCTGTTCATTTTGCCAGGGGTAGCGCCCCGTTACGATGACGCTGCGCGAGGGAGCGCAACCCGGCGACCCAGCGTAGCAGTTAGCGAAGTAGACGCCCTGCGTGGCTACCCGGTCGAAGGCGGGGGTCTGCACCCAGCTTCTCCCGGCAAAACTGGTATGGGCAAACGACTGGTCGTCGCTGATGGCGAACAGGATGTTGGGGCGTTGGGGAGTTTCTTGCGGAGTAGAAGCGCAACCGTAGAGCATCCCTAGCAGAATAAGCACGAGGAGATGCCGGGTAACTTCGGTAAGCGAGTTGGCCAGGGGCGGGTAAGATTTTCTCATAATCGTCTGGATAATTCGGACCGCTTTGTAGGGATGAACCTTCGCCACGATACGCTGTTCAGTAGCTATGACGACTGCCATCAAATTTAGTATTTTTATATTGCTTACCTTTCTTTACTGTGCTATTGGACCATTCGCCCGGGCCCAATCCACCTCCCCGCCCAGCATCCTGAACAACAAACAGGCCTACGACCTGACGCAGCGGGCACTGAACCACATCTATAACGTAGACACCGAGCGCAGTGAGCCCCTGATCGATCAGATTGATGGATTGCTACCCAACTACCCGGCCGTACCCTTGCTAAAAGCGCTGTCGATGCGTTCGGCCAACTACCCACTGGAGCCCGGCAGTGCTGCCTTTGGGCAGATGAAAGAGTACCTCTACCGGGTTATTGATCAGTCGGAAGAAATTCTAGACAAGGACGACGACCACGCCGAGGTAAACTTCTTTATGCTGTCGGCGCACGGGCTACTGGCGCTGTACGAAAATGAGGACGGAAATACCTTCAAAGCGGTAGGGCAGGCCAAAAATGCCTATTCGTACTTAAAGAATGGGTTCGACTTAGTAGAGGTGTATCCAGATTTTTACTTTTCGACCGGGCTCTATAACTACTACCGCGAGAAGTATCCGGAGTTGCGTCCGGCCTATCGCCCCTTTATGTGGTTTTTCCGCAGCGGCGATACGGCACTAGGACTCAAACAACTGGACACCGCCGTGCGTAAGTCGCTGTTCTTGGGAGCTGAGTCGGCCGATTTTCTTATTCAGATCTACTTGTTCTACGAAGATCGTCCTGGACTAGCCCTGCCCTACGCCCGTCGCTTGGTAAATGATTATCCTGACAACCTCTACTTCACGGTCAACTACGTGCACGCGGCACTGGGGGCGGGCAAGTTTGCCGGAGTCGACACTTACGTGCAGCGGCTCATTAGTAGCGACAAGCGCTACTTTCAGGTAGTCGGTAACCTGTTTCGGGGAATGCTACTGGAGAAGCGCGACCGGCGCTGGGACGAGGCCGAAGCGGCTTACCTGCAGAGTCTGCAGCGCAATATTGGCATTAAAGGAGAAGAGGCGAAAAACTACCGCAGCTACGCCTACGTTGGGTTAGCTCGCATTGCGGCTCACGAAAAAAAAGCTGCTCAGGCTAAAAGACTGTACGAGCAGGCGCTAGAAGCCGCTCAGTATCCTCCGGTGAAGCAGGAGGCGGAGGCGTACCTAAAAGGGCGCTAAAGCTACTAAGATTGTGCGATCCAACCTCTACATCCTGAAGTCCTACTTCAAAGCCTCAGTCACCGCCCCCCCATTAGCCTGCTGACTGCGCAATTGGTTATAGAGGTGGACCACCCGCATCTGCTCACTAATTCTACGCAACTTAAGTTTGCATCGCCGGATATAATCCTGCACCAAATCCTCGTAGTCAGTCATGAGGGGCAGCACCTGCTCGGTAAAGTCGTCAATCTCAAAGAAATCTCCCTGGTTGTAGGCGTAGTACGCATGACGACACACGGCGTTCAGGTAGATGTGCGGCGCCCGCTGGTCTTCGGTGACCCGGGGTCGGCGGACGTACTTACTCTTTCGCAAAATAGTAAGGTCACCCTCGGTGAGCACCTCAAAGATCGTTTTGCGCTGGTAGCCTTCGGTGAGTTGGTGATCGATGGCCACGTAGTGGCGCTGCCGGTGCTTGGCTTGGTCGAACAGCTTGAAGTGGGCAATTTTCTCAGCCGTATAGGTGCGCACCACTCCGTGGCGGCGTACCTGAATAGCATTGTACTTTAGGTCGTAATTGATTTCACCAGCTACTACATTTTGGTCGGCTAGCGTTACTTGTCCGGGGTGCCAGAGACCCTGGTTAGCGTGGGGAGGGGTAGCACCCTGAATGAGGTGGACAGTACCAATAAGGAGAAACGCGAGCAATACATTTTTCATAATTAATCGACCTTTACTTTGTGGATGATAGAGGAGCAGCAACAGGGCTGTCGGACGGTCGAATTGTATCAAACTTGGCACCGGAGGGCGCTTACTTGTTCGGTATTTGGGAAGGAAGCGGGGCGGTGTAATAAAATAGAAGAGCATCTAAGAAGCTCGGCAGGCGGTGCTACCGGGTGACCTCTAGACGGAAGAAAATACAACCGAAACTTGGATGATTCGAAGGGGTTGGTTTGCAGAGGTTGTACTTATCTCATACGGCAACGGGAAGGGCGCATTTCACTGCCAACGTACCAAGCAGCCAGAATTGGCGCTCCGCCCCACCGAAAGTTGATAAGCCCCAAAAAGCTTTCGTTACACGGCCACCTGGGCCTTGATGTGCGGGTGGGGATCGTAGTTCTCTAGCGTAAAATCGTCGTAGGCAAAGGCAAACAGATCGTCCACCGCCGGGTTGAGGCGCAGGTGGGGGAGGGGGCGAATATCGCGCGACAGCTGAAGCTCGGCCTGCTTCAGATGGTTGCTGTATAAATGGGCATCGCCGAAGGTGTGTACGAAGTCGCCGGGTTGCAGGCCGCACACCTGGGCCACCATCAGCGTCAGCAGTGCGTAGGAGGCGATGTTAAAGGGAACCCCCAGAAACACGTCGGCACTGCGCTGGTAGAGCTGGCACGACAGCCGCCCTTCGGCCACGTAAAACTGGAAGAAGGCGTGGCAGGGCGGCAGCGCCATGCGCGGAATGTCGGCCACGTTCCAGGCCGACACAATCAGCCGCCGCGAATCAGGATTGCGCTTGATCTGCTCCACCACCTGAGTAATCTGGTCGATGGGTTCGGCGTTGGGTACCGGCCAGCTGCGCCACTGGTAGCCGTAGATAGGACCCAGATTGCCCTGCGCGTCGGCCCACTCGTCCCAGATGCGCACCTTGTTTTCCTTGAGGTAGGCCACGTTGGTATCGCCCTGCAAAAACCACAGCAGCTCGTGAATAATGGAGCGCAGGTGCAGCTTCTTGGTAGTTACCAGCGGAAAGCCGTCGGACAGGTGAAACCGCATTTGGTAGCCGAACACGCTACGGGTGCCAGTGCCGGTGCGGTCGCCCTTCACGGTGCCGTGGTCCAAAATGTGGCGCATCAAATCGTGGTACTGCTGCATGGGCGGGGCGGTTGAGCGGGCAAATATACGGCATGCTTCGGACAATGCGAGCAATCCGACCGGCGAATCAGAAAATGGGACGCCCTGCTGAATGAGGTTTTGTCAAACTGTCTTTTTGTACTACTTTGGCCCATCTAACCGAACTTACTTGCCGACTTCTACTGCGGGAATTTCTTGGAAAACCGCCGCCGCGCTGGTGGTAGCCAATATGGTGGGCACCGGCGTGTTCACCAGTTTGGGCTACCAGCTGCTCGACGTGCAAGATACCGTTAGCGTAGTGCTGCTGTGGGTGATTGGGGGCGTGATGGCGCTGTTCGGGGCGTTCAGCTACGGACAACTGGGCACCCACTTCGCCGAGTCGGGCGGCGACTATATTTACCTGTCGCGCATCTTTCATCCGGTGCTGGGCTACCTAAGCAGTTGGGTGTCGCTTTTGGTGGGTTTCTCGGCACCGGTGGCCATCGCCGCCATCGCCATGACGCAGTACCTAGCCCCCTTCGGAGTGGGCAATTCCCCCTGGTTGGCCATTGTGGTAATCGTCGCGGTGGGACTCATCCATTCGGTGAGCCTGCGGCGAAGCAGTCGCTTTCAGAACGTGACCACGGTGCTTAAGCTGGCCTTCGTGCTGGTGCTTATTGGGCTAGGCATTTGGTTTGCTCCGGGCGTAGCGCCCAATGCCATTGCGGTGGGGGGCTCCTGGCAGCGCGAGTTGGCCACGCCCGGCTTCGCCGTATCGCTGATTTACGTGAGCTACGCCTATACCGGTTGGAACTCGGCGGCCTACATCGCCGGTGAGATCAAGAACGTGCGCTACAGTTTGCCCCGCGCCCTGATTGCTGCTACGCTGGTGGTAACGGTACTCTACGTAGCGCTACAACTCATCTTCCTGAAGCACGCTTCGGTAGCGCAGCTGCAGGGGCAAGTCGATGTGGCCACGGTGGCCACGCAAAACCTGTTCGGAACCACGGGCGGGCGGTGGGTAAGCTTCTTTATTGCTCTGCAGCTTGTTGCCACCATCGGCTCGTATATCTGGATCGGACCGCGGGTAACGCACGCCATGGCCCGCGAGCACGCGCTGTGGAAGCCGTTGCGCAAGCGCAGTGCGGCGCAAATCCCCGTGCGGGCGCTGTGGCTGCACGTCGCCATTGCGGTGGCGCTTACCCTTACCGGCACCTTCGATCAGATTGTGATCTACGCCGGGTTTGTGCTGCAACTCAACGTAACGCTGGTGGTGGCCAGCGTACTGTTCCTGAAGAAACGCCCCGCCAGCTTCCAGAGTCCGTTCTATCCCTACGCCCAGTACCTGTTCATCGCGTTTAGCGTCTGGATTCTGGGCTACACCCTCTACGACCGGCCCCTGGAGAGCCTGATCGGGTTAGGTATCATCGGGGTGGGGTTGGTGACGTATTTTTTTAGTTGGCGGGAGGAGGAAGAGTAGAAGAGGGCGATTGCACCGAGAAATGACATTTGACTAAAAAAACCCGCCGCCCTGCCAGGAACCGGCGGTCAATGCGTATATTTTGGGTTTGAAATCTTCACCCTCCGACGCTCATGCACCGACGAACCTTCTTGCACCACAGCCTACTGACCAGCACCCTGCTGCCCACCCTGTTTGCCTGCGAGCCTAAAACTGATCCTACTTCGCCAGACAGTAGTCCCGTTTTTGATGCTACCTTTCCGCTGGAAGAAGTAACCGTCCGGGAACTGCAGCAGGGTATGGAGTCCGGCGAGTACACCGCCCGCTCCATCACCCAAATGTACCTCGATCGCATCGAGGCCATCGACCAAAACGGCCCTACCCTACGGTCGGTCATCGAGGTAAATACCGACGCCCTCGGTATAGCCGACCAGCTAGATGAAGAGCGGGCTGCCGGAAAAATACGTGGGCCGCTGCACGGCATTCCGGTGCTGCTCAAAGACAATATCGACACCGACGATGCGATGGAAACCACCGCCGGGTCGCTGGCGCTGGTGGGCGTGCCGGTGGCGCAAGATGCTTGGGTAACGCAACGGCTGCGCGAGGCCGGAGCCGTCATCTTGGGCAAAACCAACCTGAGCGAGTGGGCCAACTTCCGCTCCGAGCGCTCGAGCAGCGGCTGGAGCGGGCGGGGCGGACAAACCAAGAATCCCTACGTGCTGGATCGCAACCCCTGCGGCTCCAGTGCCGGGTCGGGGGTGGCGGTGTCGGCCAACCTGTGCGCGGTGGCCATCGGCACCGAAACCAACGGTTCTATCGTGTGCCCGGCCACCACCAACGGCATCGTGGGCATTAAGCCCACCGTGGGACTGGTAGGGCGCTCGGGCATTATTCCCATCTCACACACGCAAGACACGGCGGGGCCGATGGCGCGCACCGTTACCGACGCGGCCCTTGTGCTGGGCACCCTTACCGGCACCGACCCCCGCGACGCGGTGACGCAGGAGAGTGCAGAGAAAGCGTACCAAGATTATACCCAGTTTTTGCAGGAGGACGGTTTGCAAGGTGTTCGCCTGGGAGTCTCGCGGCAGCACCTGGGCTTCCACGAAACGGTAGACGAACTGATGGACGCGGCATTAGAGGTTATGCGACAGCAGGGCGCCACGGTAGTAGATGTAGACGAACTTATTCCGTCCGGGGCGGTAGGCGATGCCGAGTACGAAGTGCTGCTGTACGAGTTCAAGGAGGACTTAAATAGCTATCTAGCTACGCGAGAAGGGGGAGACTCGCTACGAACCCTTAGCGACCTGATCGCCTTTAACGAAGCCCACGCTGACCGCGAGATGCCCTACTTTCAGCAAGAAATTATGGTCAAAGCCGAGGCGAAGGGCGGCTTGGACGAGTCCGGCTACCGGGAAGCACTGGCAAAGATTCGCCGCCTGTCGCGCGACGAGGGGATCGACCGCGCCTTGCGTGCGCAGCAGCTCGATGCGGTTTTAGCTCCCACCGGCGGCCCGGCGTGGCCCACCGACGTGGTAACCGGCGACCATTTCCTGGGCGGCAGCTCGTCGCCCGCCGCCATGGCGGGCTACCCCAATATCACCGTCCCGATGGGCTTTGTGCACGGCCTGCCGGTGGGCATTTCCCTTTTCGCAGGTGCCTACAGTGAGCCGACACTGATTAAGCTAGCCTACGCCTACGAGCAGGCCAGTCAGCACCGCCGGGCTCCGGAATTTCTGAAGACGTTAGCTTACTGAAGCAAAGCAACGGCACTAATCAGCGGGTAATGGTTCGGTGAGTATAGCGATTTATTAAAAAATCAAGGAAGCAGCGCTCACCAAAAGTTGCTTTTCTGATTAAAGGTTATTCTGATAATTTATTAGGCAGTTCTGGCAGCCGTTCTCAGGTTGTGCAATCCACAGGCGATGAGCATGATTTGATCGCGTACGCCGCTGAAGTTCAACCTGATTTTTTCTTTGACGATATTGAGTCTTTTGACCCCGGCCATCACATG
>JBASAY010000067.1:0-48052 GCA_049650865.1 Tunicatimonas sp. | reverse complement strand
AGAGAACATCAATACACACTGGTTTCCTATTGTACGAATCTGACAAAGAAAAAAAGTCAGACGAATACAATGATAACCACCTTAAGTTTAAGAAAAATGTTCAAAAATGAAAGTATATAGAGTCGGTAACTATCTATTTAGCATCTTAGTTTTTAGTTGCTTCATGTGTATAAATTTTAAAGCTTTTTCTCAAATAGAAGGAAGGTCATCTAATACAAGAATAATTCTAGGAAAGGTTGATACTTTGATTAGTAATCACGAACGATGCATAAGGTTGTCAGGGGGGGAGGCAAAAAGTATACAATTGAATACTTTGGAGTTTAATGAATTACGAAATCAGCTAAAAACGTATTCTGACACGATCGGATGCTCTCCCAAACAGATGATTCCAAAATTAAATGAGTATTGGGAAAGCTATACGTTGTTAAAGAAAAATTCACTTGATGGAAGCACAAGAATTAGCTCAAAAGTATATTATAATAATCGTAGAAATGATTTAATAAGTTCTATTGATGAATTAAAAAGGTGTATTTCGGAAAAAAGCAATAAAGAGCATAGTAAGCAATTATCAGAAAATGAAATCAACAAACTACAAGAAATAAAAACAGTACAGAATGCATTATCAAATGAAATTAAGAAACAGACCAAATATGACTCTCTTATTTCAATAAGGCAAGATACTTTGGTAGAGAAAAACAATGCTCGGAACGAATCTTTAGAAGCACAAAAAGTTCTGTTAGAAGACCAGAAGGCTATATTAAATACTCAAAATGAGATACTTATATATAAATCTTCCTTTCTTGCTATAGGTATAAGTTCAAAAACTTTCTATAGTGCAGGAGTTTACAGCGAGCTGGGAAAATTATATAAAACTTGGAAATGGAGATTTATAGGCGGAGTTCATGCACTAATCAAAAATGAAACTTTGACAGGAGCAAAAGCATCCATTGGTTTTTCCCACCCCCTTATTCTTGCAAAAGAAGAGAGGTCATCCTTCAAGAACTCAAAAATTGTTTTAGGTTTTAGTCCTAGCGTTGTCTTTTTAGACAATGAATTTAAAGAGAGCATTTTCAGTCCTGAGATAATTATTGTTAGAAATACACTCGGTGTAGGCTATCACTGGTCTAAAAATGTCGGACATGAGTTCAAAATTCTGTTTGCTTTTCAATAACACCCTGTTCTCAAAATACCGAAAGCCATGCACTACACTCTACAAATTACCCTAAAAAGCATTTTGGTTAAGGAGAATGGTACCATTGAGGCCCTGGAAGGGCTCAACGGGCTTTCGGTAACGCTTTTTTACCCTACACCCGACACCCCTATTCGAGAAACTATCAGAAAGTTTACCCTGGAGGATGATAAAGAGAGAGACCTAAGCAAGCTGCCCTTTGAGGAGAAACTGGTGTTCAAACAGGATTTTCTGGGGACTCGGTGCTTAGAGTGATGCTCACCGCGATTGAAGAAGCGGATAAGTTCGACCGAGCGATGCTGAAGATCCTTGGCACCGTTACCCCGACCGTTATCGGCGCGGTTACCGGGGGCATTTTCACGGCAATTGCTACCGGACTGACCACCTCACTGTTCAACCTGGCTGATCCCAAGGATAAAATCAGGGTGATTGGCGTCGGCTCGTTTCCGATTACCCCTAGCATCGTAGACGGCGAATTGCCGATCAACCTTACGGTTCCGGAAATCATCAAACTCACGCAACTGACCAACAAAGACGGTCAACTCGTCCGAAAAACGATAACCCTGAAAAAGGGAGCGGGTAATGCGCGGGTGGTGTTTGACGTGAAACGCTTGCTGGGCCCGGTTGCTTAGAAGCTGTTTTAAAACCTCGTAAAGGCCGCATTCAAACTATTCTGACTACACGTGCAATAGCCGTTTGCATAGCAGAATCACAGTTTGCGTACATATTTTTTGTAATTGATTGAATGCTCAACATAGTTTTAAAACAGCTTCTTAGGACGTGTTGACATCTGCGCAATTATAAGATTGGTTTATTAGCTTCCTGAAGAAATCATTAATAGTATCACAAAACTTCAGCAGTAGTTTTCTATCATTGATGTAGAAGTGGCCAGTTGTTTCGTTATAGGTAAGATATTGGTTGGAAGTAACTATTCTTGAAGAGTTCTTCTTTGCTTTCTTAGTATTTGAGTCATAATGTACAATTAAATTTCTAACATTCTGGTAGTTTCTTAGCTTGTTCCATTCGGAATCTATTTTGGCTACGTCTATTCCTAAGCTATTTTTAATCAAATAATAGCATTTGCTCATATTATCCTTTCCTTGCAAATCGTTGAGATAGTTTTTCCTATACACTACATATCGGAGAATACTGGAGTATCTTTTGAGTTGAAAGTCCCAGAACGAAAACAGTGAAATTAAATACGCATTGTAATGCATACCCATAGGTATATCGTACTGATTATAATACAAAACTTCTGTTTTTGAAAAGATACTATTACTATCAGAAAGCTTTAATCCTTCACTTTGATGCTCTATACTTAAAAAGTCAGCAATTACGTTAATTTGCTTCCTGAAGAAGCCCAAATGTAGATTTATACGTTGCCTCTGACCCTTATTGTAAATTTCTAAATGTTCTAAAATCCACCGCTTTCTTTCATTCTTTTCAAGCTCTAGCTGCTCAAAATAATCTTCGTGACCAGAGTCGTCAAAATATTCACCCATATAGCTATCACGTTTATAATGTTACAAAAATACAAATATCTCATCGAGCAGTCAGATCATAGCCAGCAATTCTTCCAAGGGTTCTTGCAAATTTATTTCTTTAATCAGTCGATCTGTTCTAGATTGATTAAAGCCCCGATAGCCCTGTTCTATTTTGAGTTGCTCTACGTCTAAGGTTTCACGCATTGGCTTTGACAAACGTTCAAGATCAGTATCTGTTGGTTGATAGTTGTCTATTATACTACCAATAGTATCTAGCAATTCGCTATCTGATATATCGGATACCCTCTCTAATATTTGTCGTCTTTTAGTCTCAATAGCCATATCGATTCATCTTTGTTCTTCTCACCACAAAGTGTGAAATTCTGTCCGTTATTACTATC
Source organism: Tunicatimonas sp. (assembly GCA_049650865.1). Lineage (GTDB taxonomy): Bacteria > Bacteroidota > Bacteroidia > Cytophagales > Cyclobacteriaceae > Tunicatimonas. Next base: position 44,978 of record JBASAY010000067.1, on the reverse strand, counting down.
CCCTGCAACCATTATTCCGCCACCGTGCCCCGCACCTGCGCTCCTGGTAAATCCTTCATCGTGCTGGCGTAAAGCGCGTTGAAGATCAGCTTATACGTGCCCCGCGGTTGGCCCCGGAACTGCGGACGGAAGCCGAACAGCACCACCTGCCCTTCGCCCAGTTGCACCTGCGCCACCGCTCCCTTGCCGCCAATGTGCTTCTTAGCTCCCACTTCCCAGCCGCTCATCAGCAAATCTTCATCCGCGTAACGCGCCACCATCGTCACGGGCGGGGGCGGAGTCTTTTCAATCTCTTCGGTTCCTCCTTCTCCCTTGCGCTCTTGCTTCACCACCTCGAAGGCGCGGCTGCGCGAAAACGACGCGGCCACCGTGTCGGCCATGCCGTAGGCCAGCGGGTGCTGCGTATCCACCACCATGCGGATGAGCGACCCGGGAATAAAGAACGACTTACGGGGTACACTTCGCACCACATTCCGCACCGGTAGTCCAAACTGCTCGATGGCGAAGTCGCTGGCTTCGTCAAAGGCGATCAGGGTGCCGCCCCCTTTCACGTAGGTGGCTAGCGCCAGCGCCCCTTCCAGTCCGAGTCCACCGGTGAAGGGTTCGGGCATGGCGGACGGGGAGTACCCGTGCAACAGGCGGTGCGGGCTCTGGTCGGGCAGAATGATGGCGTGGTACGCCGACAGGTCACGCGAGCGGATATCGGCGTCGTGCAGGGTGTCGTAGTCAAAGTTGTACTGATCGAGCAGCCAGCGCGTCCAGCCCTCGTCCATGTTGGCCACCCACGATTTGTAGAGCCCGATGCGGGGACGTTGCAGCGTGTGGAGCGGGGCGCGCGGCGCGCGGCGCAGCGCGCTAAAGGCCAGTCCAAGTGAATCGGACAACGTTTGCAGTTGCTCCGGGCGCTCGCCCTCGCGCTCAATAACGATAGAACCGACCGGATGCTGGCCTTCGTCCGCTCCCAGCCAGTGTACGCTGGCCCCTTCGGCCAGCAGTGCGTTGACGGCCTGAGCGGCGGAGTTATCGTTCGGGGAAAGCACGTAGCCGTAGTCGGCCTGCTTGGCCACCGTTCCGGCGGGAAGCTTCACGGGGGCGGTGACCGGCGAAGCATCTGCTTGAAACTCCCCGTACACTGTGTCTACCCGCACGCCCATCTGCAGGGGCAGGGTCCACCCCGCCAGGTCGTAGGGCGTCTTCGGCGGGCCACCCGGATACTGTTTCAGGTTAGGGTACTCCTGCTTCTCCAGTAAATCTTTTAGGTAGGGACGAAACGCCTGCGCGCCGTAGAGCACGAACGTACCCGCTTCGTACGACTGTCCGTTCGCCTTAAACGACTGCTCGGCCCGGTGCACCTCCACGCCGCCCTGCCGCAGGACGTTGATCAAGTTATAGGCTTCGCCCCGGTCGTGTTGCTCGGGAGGCACCAAGTAGGCCGCCACATCGCCTTCTTGCTCAATGGCATCGCGGCCCATGCGGTACATGCCGTACAGCCATTTCTCGCGGCGGTCGGCCCCAATGCTGAGCGTGGCCATCGCGGCGGTGAGCATGTAGTCTACGGCATCGCGAAAGTGCGATTCGCCGCCCCGCCAGGGATCAGGGTAGTTGATGGCGGTGCCGTCGGTGGCAATGCCGTTGCCGATGGTTTTGGGCAACGAATCGGGGGCGTAATAGCGGGGCGTGGGCGTGGCGTGGGCAGTTTCGGTGAGGATACCCACCTGGTTGTGAAAGTAGGGCGCGGTGCGCAGTCCGCCGTTCCACCACATGGTGAAGGTAACGTCCGACACCACGCCGGGCATCCCTTCTATGGCGAAGCGCGCCGCCATCTCGCTACCCACCAGGTTGACCCCGTTCACCACGCCCGGGTGAATGTGCGGGTTGACAGGTGCTGAGAAGGGTGGGATAAAGATGCGGGCCCAGCGGGGGGCGGTCTGGTGCTGGTTGTGCACAATCTGCGGGTACCACTCATTGAAGAGTAAATTAGTTACCGCTCGGGTTTCGGGCTGGGTATTCATAAACCAGTCGCGGTTATCGTCGTGCCCCACGTAGTGGTGGTACAACACCGGCGGGTTCGTTGTCTCGAAGGGTGTGCCCCGCTGCTGCCGGTACCAGTCGGCCACAATGTCGAGTCCGTCGGGGTTGATGTTGGGCATGAGCATAAAGATCACGTTGTCGCGAATCTTCTGCATCTCGGTACTCTCTTCGGTGGCCACCCGGTAAGCCAGTTCGGGCGGAAACTGGGTAGCGGCCTTCTCGGTAGAGTGAATGCCCCCGTCGACCCACACAATGGCTTTGCCCTCCTGCGCCAGCCGCTGCGCCTCTGCTTCGGGAATGCGCGCCCGCGCCAGTTGTTCGCTAATCGACTTCCAGCGATCAAGCTGCCGTAGGTTGGCTTCGCTGGAGATAAAGAGCACGTAAAGCGGCTTGCCCAGCACCGAGGTGCCAATCTGCTGCATCTGCACCCGCTCACTGGCCGAATCCAGTTGCGTCAGATAATCAACGATCTGCGGGTAGTCAGCAATTTGGTAGTCTGCCCCCATCCGAAAGCCAATTACTTCTTCCGGGGTGGGTACCTGCGCCATTACAATCCAAGGGAATACGCAGCAAAGAACAAGAGATAGGGCTTTCATACGATGAAGGGGTTAGGCCCACCAAAGTAGAACGCAACAGCCGAAAAACCAGGAATTAACGGTCGTTTTTCAGGGTGCTGCCGATAAGCAGCATAGGAAGATAGAGGGGAGCTTCTAAAATCTAAGCTTCATTTGGCCCGAAGCCTCTGCTTGTACCTGCGGGATATCCAGGGTGAAGCAGGTGCCCTGCCCCACCGCCGACGACACAGTAATGGTGCCTCCCATCTGCTCTACCGTATCCTTTACCAAGTACAAACCCAGGCCTGAGCCATCGCCCTGCTCGGAAGCCCGGTAAAACATGGTGAATATTTTGTCGTGGTGCGCGGAGTCGATGCCCTGGCCGTTGTCGCGCACCTGAATGTGGGCTTTGTGGGGGGTGACCTTTACCTCTACCTGCACGAAGCCATCGCGGCGGTGGGTGCTGCTGTACTTGTAAGCGTTACTTATTAGGTTCTCCAGCACGCGGTTCAGCCGGTGCTCGTCGGAGTAGAACTCATGCGTTTGGTGGATGGTGATGGTTTTCTCGATGGCCTCGGCGTGCTCCATATGCTCCAGGCTGGCCAGCACATCGGCCACCAGTTCCTGAAAGTCGATCTTCTCGCGCCGAACCGCTTCACTCACGTTCTTGGCGTAGTCGACAATGTCTCGAATCAGGTCGTTGAGCCGGTGGATGCTCTTTTCCATCATCTGCAAGTAGGCTTCTCGCTGCTCGGCCTCCTGTTCCATCCGCAGGATATCAATCAATCCTAATACCGAAGCCAGTGGTGCTTTGAGGTCGTGCGTAGCCCGGTAGGTAAACATCTCCAGCCGGTGGTTTTCTCGGCCTAGCTCTTCGGTTTGCTCCTTGAGTGATTCCTCTAATGCCTTCTGAGCGGTGATATCCACCAAGCAAACCAAAAAATAACGCTCGCCCTGGTCATTCTGGTGCATCTGCGCGTTGGCCAGCAACCACACTGGCTCGTAGTGCGCGTGCTCAACGAGCACTTCCTGGTTGGTGAGCAGCGTGTTTTTTTGCAGCAGGCGAGTAAACGACATTCGCCGCGAGGTGCCGCGGTTCAGCACCACTACCTCGCGGTCGAGCACCGAGGTGGCGGTGAGCCCCAGCAGTTTCTTGGCGTTGCTGTCTACGCTAATCAACTCTCCGGTAGGAGTACACTGTAACATGCCCACCTCGCCGCAGGCCTTCACCGAAGAGGAATCTGACAACGGTAAGGGAGGCGGGGCAGACTGCTCTTTGTGGTCGACGGCAATCAGGCTGAGCAACCGCAGTGGGTGCCCTTCACCGGGTAGTTCTTCTAAGGTCTGGTGTACATACTGGGTGGTGCCGTCTTTCCGCTGGATGTAGCGGAAGGCCTGGTTGGTATCGCCCTTCACAAACTTCTGGTACGATAGTCGGGCCTGATCCAGATACTGTTCGGGCAGGAGTGCCGAAGAAGGCTGCCCCAGCAGTTCGTCTACATCATAACCGTACAGTTGGCAGAACGTGTCGTTGACCTCAACAAACTTGTTATGATCGTTGAGAACCGCGAAACCGATGTGCTTAGACTGAGTGATGTGGCTGCCAAGGGTAGTCGTTGATGTCATCGGGCGCTTGCTATGTGGTTAGTGTAGGCGGTAGCTACCGAAACGAGCGCGCCGATAGCATTAGGGGTACGAATATAGCCAAGCTTCTCCAATTTTTTTGGATAGCCTTTCCAAAATTCTACTAGGAACAAGTTGAGCCGTCAGCGAAAAAACGCGCAAGTTGTACGTATTCAATCGGTTAGTGCAAGCTAAACAAATTATCACTTTAGTGAAAAAATATAGTGCAGAAAATACGTGCAATTTACCGTAAAAATAACTATGTCAGCCCTTTGGTTTCTTATAGAGCGGTACCGTGCTGCACGGCTCGCCGTACATGATGCTGGCGGCTACCGGGCGGAGCAGGCGGGTAATTTCGGTGTAGGCAAAGGGGGGTACCGGGCGGTTGCCGCAACCCTTCACCACCACCTTGGCATCTCGGAACGCACTGATGTCCACGCGCTGCAGTGCCTCCTGAAACAGTACCGCCTCTAAAGTTTCTAGCGTACCGAAGACCACGTGCTGGGCGTAGGGTTCCAGTTTGATCGTTAGCAGCATGTAGGCCCAGGTGGGCACGATAGCATCCACCGAGCAGGTAAGCGCCACGTACTTTCCTTGGTACTGCGACCAGTCGTGGGCTTTTACGAACGCCCGGAAGTCGCGCTCGCGCAAGATCATTTCCTGAAACAGGTTTTCCTTAATATCATAAACTACTCGTTCTCCCTCGGGGTAATACGCTTCCAGATCAAAAGTGACCAGCGTGCTCTGCGCTACGCGGTTGATGATGGGTTCAGATAAATCATTCATGAGGATGCGGTCGGGTAGTTGCTGAGTAAAGCGCCTTTGATAAGGCTTTCCTTTATGATACGCACCAAGCCGGTTATCGGTTCACTCGAGAGTGAGCGCTCAGATCTTCTTCCGAGGCTGTGTCGTATAGAAGGCTTTGCCGTAGTGCGGCACCGAGTAGGCCACGTCTTCAAACTCTTCTTGTTCGAACTTTACTTGAGCCAGCTCGCCTACCCAGCGGGCCGAGGGGCGCACGCTGGGCAAAAAGCGCGCATTTGGGGAAGGGCCAAGCACCGGAGCGCATTTGTCACTGCCATCACCGAAGAACCACACCTCGTGCTGGGCCAGTTGCTCCTGGAACGACTGCTGGTCAATTACCAGTGCCTGGGTGGGCAGCAACTCATTACCTTCGGCATTCTCTAAACGGCAAAACACCTCCATGCGGCGGGCGTCGATCATAGGGCACAGCCACGCACCGTACGGGTTGGTCTGGTTCACCCCGTAGGCCATCGCCTGCAAGGTGTCTACGCCAATCAACGGAATATCCAGCGCGTAGCACCAGCCTTTGGCGGCGGCGGCCCCAATGCGCAGCCCGGTGTAAGAGCCCGGTCCCATCGACACCGCCACGGCCGACAGCTGCTCGCGCGTTACGTCGGCGTAGCCTAGCAGGTGGTCTACCAGCACGTGCAGCAGCGCGGAGTGTGATTTATCGCGGTGCACTTCCTGCAGTCCGAGCAGCACGCCGTTACGGTGCAGCGCTACCGAACAGGTAGGGGTGGCGGTTTCTACGCTCAGGATGATGGACATGGTTTTAGATGATTTGCGGGAGTGGACAGGATATTAGATATTGGATGATGTTTTGTTTATTTGAGTATAACCTCTAATCCAAGCAAGTGATTGTCGATGCGCTCCCGCTCAAATCACTAATATCCACTATCCATTCGCTGTCATCCAAATTCATGATCGAAAACCTGTACAAAAAATTCCTGGCCAGCAGCGGCGTCTCTACCGATACCCGGAGCATCGACGAGGGCAGTATATTCTTTGCCCTAAAGGGCGAGAACTTCAACGGCAACGCATTTGCCCGGCAGGCCCTGGAAAGCGGAGCGGCCTACGCCGTGGTCGACGAGCCGGAGCACCAACACGATGAGCGCTGTTTGCTGGTAGACGACGTACTGACTACGCTGCAAGACCTGGCGCACCACCATCGGATGCAGTTAAGTATTCCGGTAATCGGTATCAACGGTACCAACGGCAAGACCACCACCAAGGAGCTGCTGCACGCCGTTCTCAGTCAGAAGTACCAAACCCTGGCTACGCGTGGCAACCTCAACAACCACATCGGCGTACCCCTCACCCTGCTACAACTCACGGCCGAAACCGAGATTGCCATCATTGAGCTGGGCGCTAACCACATCGGAGAGATCGCCGCGCTGTGTCGGATTGCCCACCCGACGCACGGACTCACCACCAACATCGGCAAGGCCCACTTAGAGGGTTTCGGCGGACTGGAGGGCGCCATTCGGGGCGAGAGCGAGCAGTACGACTACCTGCGCAAAACCGGCGGAGTGGTGTTTATCAACTCCCAGGACAAGCTGCTCAGCAACATGGGCAAGCGCTTTACTGAGCCGCACTACTACCCCGCCCCGGGCGACTACTTTACCTGCACCCTGCTGTCGGCCGATCCGTTTGTGGTGTACCAGGCAGAAGACAGCGATCCGGTAGAAACCCAGCTGGTGGGGGGCTACAACTTTGACAACATCGCGGCGGCGCTATGCATCGGAAAGTACTTCGAGGTGCCTTCGGCGGCGGCCAACGAGGCGGTGCGCACCTACCAACCGGCCAACCAGCGCTCGCAGGTGGTGCGGCAGGGCACCAACACCATCATCCTGGACGCTTACAATGCCAACCCCGACTCGATGCAGGCCGCCATTCGCAACCTGGAGGCCATGCAGGCCACGCACAAAGTCGTGATTTTGGGCGATATGTACGAGTTGGGCGAGGATGCGGCGGCGGAGCACCGGGCGGTGGGCGAGTTGTTGGCCCAGGGCAGCATTGGGCAGATACTTTTTTGCGGCGAATTGATGCAAGCAGCGCACGAGGCGTGTCCGCGTAGCGATTATTTCCCGGATAAAGCAAACTTAGAAGATTACCTGCGGCAGCACTCAATCACGGATAGCACCGTGTTGGTGAAGGGCTCGCGGGGTATGGCGATGGAAACGGTGGTAGACCTTTTGTAACTTCTTAATTTTCCCGATGGATACTCATCAGATACTTGCCTTCCTCAAAAAACTTCAAGTCAACAATGACAAAGCCTGGATGGATGCGCACCGCGACGACTACCAGGCAGCGCGTGCTTCGTTTGTCGAGCTGATTAGCCGTCTACTGCGTGGTTTAGAGGCGGAAGATGAGGGGATGCGGGGGTTAGACTCCAAGAAATGCCTCTTCCGCATTAACCGCGACATCCGCTTCTCCAAAGACAAATCGCCCTACAAAATCAACTTCGGGGCGGCGCTGTCCGAAGGAGGGCGCAAATCGGGAAACGCCGCCTACTACCTGCACCTGCAACCCCACGACGAGTCGTTTATCGGCGGAGGCATCTACCAACCGCCCCGCGAGGTGCTGGCCAAGGTACGGCAGGAGATCGATTATAATTCTTCGGAGCTCTTGCGCATCGCCTCAGCACCGGACTTTAAAGGACACTTCGGAGCGATTCAGGGCGACGCCCTCAAGCGCGCTCCGAAGGGCTACGAGCCCGACCATCCGAACATCGAGCTGCTTAAGCTTAAGGATTATATCGTACTGCGCAAACTCACCGACCAGGAAGTAACCGACGCACAGTTTCCCGAGCGGGCACTTGCGATCTTCAAAACGATGATTCCCTTCGTGCACTATCTTAATGTAGCGGTGAGTTAAACTCACACTTTTGATTGGTGTCTTCACCAACCACTTTCACCCATTGGCTTTCCTATCTTCCATCGCCTCCTGGGCTTGTAGCAAATGCCGCTCGGTGTGGGCCAGCAGCAAGCGAAAGCAGTCGCCTAGTTTAAACCGCAGGATCGGGCCGATGGCCGAAGCGACTTTTGCGCCGTTCCAATCTAGAGGAGAGGCTTGGGTAAGTAGTTCTTCCAGGTGAGTGTGGTGCTGAAGAAAGGCGGCAAACACCGCCTCGGCTGGTTTGTCGTCAGTCTTGGGCGTCATTTTTTTGAAGGTTTTGATCTTCATTCGGCGCTTTCCTTCCTGCGGACGCAAGCTCTTGAGCATCTTCTTGCCGAAAAAGCCTGGTGAGTAAGTTGAGTTTGAGCTAGGGGCCGCCTGCCGCACCGCCGCTTCCACCCGGGGCAGGTAATCGTCGTAGAACAGGTTCATGTGCTCCACGCAGTCCAGGGCACTCCACGCGCCGGGGCGGGGGCGGTGATGCAGGGCGTTGGCGGGTTGCCGTTGAAGCTGTCGAAGCTGCTTGTCGGCTTCGGCAATTTCGTGCCGCACTTGCTGCGTAACTTCGGCTTTATCGAGTTTCATAGCGCTGATTTAAGATAAGACAAAATTATCCCAAAGGGCAAACAACTTTCTTGGTCTGTACCAAGATTTATATCTTCAAACGGCCAAGTAACTTACTCAGGTTGGTGGCATCAATCCGCAGGTACGAGGCCAGATCTTTCTGCGAAACCATGTTGAGTAAGTGAGGACTTCGGGCGGCAAACGTGCGGAAGCGGGTCTCGATATCAAAGGCCATCAGCTCTTTATAGCGCTGCATCATGCCCACCGAAAACGCTTCGGTCGCTTTGCGAAACAATGTCTCAATCGGGCGGTGCTTCTCTATCAGTTGCTGGTGTTTCTCGTACGATAGCCGCATGAACTGGCTGTTGGTGATGGTTTCCAGGTAATACGTTGAGGGCAATTGGGTAAGAAACGAGTCGAGAACCCCGCTAAAGGAGGGTGGATAGGTAAAGGCAACAATGTGTTCTTTGGACCTTTCAAGACAGAACGCCTTCTGAATTCCTTCTCGCACGTAGTACATGTAGCGCTCGGTTTCGCCCTCGGCGGTCATGACGGTTTTTTTAGGCACGCGACAGGGTTTCCAGTAAGCCAGATAGGCTTCTAGCGTAGCGTCATCCACCGGGTGAATCTGATTTAAAAACTCCTTCATGGGCGTTGCGTTCGTATAAAGGTACTACCCGCGGTCGGCAAATGCGGGTTTTCAACAAACTATTCTCTTCGGAATCAGCTTTTTATAGCACACCTTCTGCATCCCCATGACCTTCTTCGATAAAATCTCGCGCAAGCTTTTTCCCCAGGATAGTGCCGCCCCCCGGGCCGACGTGCACGAAGTGCTGAAACGCCCCGCGCGCGACCAAGCTGCCTACGATGCCTGGCAGAACCAGCCGGAGTGCGAAGAACTGGTACGGGAAGTGGCCCAGGCGTACTACTACAAAAAAACGAACATCAGCAGCGAGTTAGAGGTACACCTGCTCAACACCGCCTACGCCAACGGATTCGCCGTGTCGTACGCTCCGCGGGTGCCCGCTAAAGAGTTTCAGCACCTGTTCGAGTATTTTAAGGATCGGGTGGTTGCGATGGGCTACCGCGTGGTGAACGCCGACCGCCGCATCAAAGACAAGATCAACTACGTGGAGACCGTCGAGAAGTACTACCTGAAACCTCCCCTCCACCAGGGCGACATTGAGGCCGGTAGCATCAACCAACTGTACGGCAACGTAGCCGTGGAGTACGTGCTGATTAACGAGCGGCCCAGCTACATCAAGGTGCAGGCCAGCATCTACTCCGACCGCCTGTACCAGGATGCCCTGCACTTCGACGACTTCGCGGAGAAGCTGTTTGAAATTGAATAATCCACGGTTAATTAGTCGATAGTCCACAGTCCATAGTCGATAGTCGATAGCTACTGTGGACTATCGGCCATGGACCGTCGACTGTTTAACCGTGGACCATCGACTATTCGACTGTGGACTATCAAGGAAGCGACAGTCGCCGTACGATCAGTGAGTTTACCAGTTCGTAGAAGTGCAGGGGTTGCAGGGTGCGCCAGTTGGCAATTTGCAAGCTCCCGCCGTAGTTCACGTATGAGTCGATGTTGTACTGCGTCATTTCTTCCAGCACGAAGTCGCGAAAGCCCACCAGCGCAATCCAGCCGTCCTCTACGTCTTCAAACCACTCTTCGTAGTAGCAGTCGTCGGAGCCGTGGAAGTTAAGGATGTTTTCGCCCACCAGCACAAACTGCCGGATGCCCTGCTGCGTGAGATGATCGATGATGTTGCGCTTTAGGTGCATGATATCGTTGTTGAGCGCATCGTTCCACTCCCCAATCAGCTCGACCACGCCGAACCCCCGTGGGTAGTCCATGTACAGAATTTTGATGTACAGCGTTTCGGAGCCGATAAAGTCCCAGGCGGGATCGATGTAATAACCGTAGATCGTGTTGGTGTACAGTTCGTAGTTATACTCTTTGCCGAAGTAGGGCGAGCGTTCGTCGGTCGCCACGTCGTAGTATTTTGTCCAGCGGTGGAAGGGTTCAATCTGATGCATACGCCTGTCGGGAGTGTCTACTACACGACAACGAGCGGCAAAAAATTGTTTCCACAACCGCCCCTTTTGTGCCTCGGCAACAATTGATGAGGGCGCGAGTTTGAAGCGTTTCATGAGTTAGGGCACTGCTTCTTGCTGCGCGACCACCGGGAAGACGCGCTTCGAGACGGAACGTGCGCCAGCATCATGCGGAGTGGCGCTGGCTCCTGCCGCGACAACTACCATCGCCTGACGCGCGAAGCGGACCTGGATGAGTTGTTCGAAACTGAATGAGCGAGAGATTTACTGCCATAGTTACAGAAATGAAGTGACGCTATGTTAGTTTGCCGTTAGTCAGTTCATTTTGGAGATGCATTAGTTTCTACCTGCCATCACCCCTCCGTCGACGTCCCATACCGCACCTGTTACCCAATCGCTATCGCTTAGCAACAGAAAACGTACGGTCTTCGCTACATCTACGGGCTGACCTATCCTGCCGATGGGATGAAAGGAATTGAACCCCTGTAGGTTTTCCTCAATTTTGTCTTCTTCCATAAATGCCTTATAGATGGGTGTGTGCACTACCGCTGGCGCAACTGCATTAACTCTTATGTTATGCTCAGCAAGTTCCATTGCCAGATGTTGCGTCAGTGCGTGCAAACCAGCCTTAGCCATAGAATAGGCGGACGAAGGCGTTGCTTTGATGGCCTGCTTAGCCCACATAGAACCAATGTTAACGATAGCTCCACCGTCATTGTCACGCATGATGCGTGATGCAGCTTGAGTAATGAAGAAAAAAGCTTTGTTGAATCGATGGTAAACATCGTAGTCTTGCGCCGTATGATCTAGAAAGGCAGTCGGATTGAAATAACCCGCCGCGTTTACCAAGTAATTCAATGAAGGGAGTTGCTCGCTGAGATTTTCGCTAAGTCGCTGTACTGCAACAAAGTCGTTTAGATCCAGACTGATCGTTTTGACCATACCGATAGCGGCAAGCTTGTTCTGTGCGGACTGGAGACGCTCAAGATTTCTACCTACTATGGTTACCTCGATACCATCTTCTAACAATAGTTTAGCAGTAGCATATCCTATCCCAGTGGTGCCTCCTATGATCAATACCTGATGTGTCATGATATTTTGCATTTAGTGAGTAATGACACAAATATCGGGTGCACTGCTTGGTGAAAATGGTAACCTGGCCCCTTTGCATGGTAAATTAGCGGATGGATTGCTGGAAATATTTAGGAGTCATTCCTACCGCCTGCTTAAAATACTTGGTAAAGTAGGTAGGCTGCTCAAACCCCACTGCGTAGGCCACTTCTTGAATAGTAACGTCCTGATTAGCCAACAAACGCTGCGCTTCTAGCACCTTAACCTGTCTAATAACAGCACCCGGCGTAGCCGACAGGTATCGTTTGCATACCTGGGTTAGCTTCTTGCTATTGGTATGCAGCGCAGCCGTGTAGTAATCAATACTGTGAAAAGCAGCCAGGTGGTCGTAAACTAAGTTTTTAAACGCGATGGCAAGTACGTACTCTTTGTCAGCGTCTACACTCGGTAGGTTTTGCTGCTTGCGGAGTCGCTCCACCTGGGTCAAGATAGTTTGGAAGTAGTAGAAGACCTGCTCTTGATAAAGAAATTTTTGGTTAGCTAACTCAACTTGTATGAATGAGGTAATCGCTTCTAGTACAGAAGAGTTGCTATCTGTTAAAGAAACGCAAGGCATGCCAATTTCGCTAAAAAGGGTCAACGATAGACGACTATTTGACTCGGTACTAAACCTGCTTAGGAAGAAGTCATCAAAGTGAAATAGGTAGCCTTCGTTGCGAGCATCAAGGCAAAAGTAGTGGATTTGCTCTTTGTTAATGAAGAAAAGAGTTTGACGGGGATGTTCTATCACTTGATAGTCCACATAGTGCTGCCCTATGGTCTTGAACCAAATGAGCTGGTAGAAGCTGTGCCGGTGTGGCTTGGTGGCCAACGCTTGGTATTTATCCAGATACTGCCTAGCATCGTGCACCTCGAAGTGTAGTTTGGCGTAGTTATCTTTGTGTAGATGGTATCTTTTGATCTGGTCCAATCTAACAATGAGTTCTGTAAAGTCATTTATCGATGATACTTTTCCACCGCTCGCCGCACCGACCCGTGCGCCCGTAGCAGTTGCTCGGCTTCGGCTTGCTCGATGCCCAGCTCCTCCATCACCATGTTCGTGCCGCGCTCTACCAGCTTGTGGTTGCTTAGTTGCATATCCACCATGCGGTTGCCCTGCACCCGGCCCAGGCCAACCATGGTGGCCGTCGACAGCATATTGAGCACCAGCTTCTGCGCGGTACCGGCCTTCATGCGCGTGCTGCCCGTCACAAACTCGGGACCCACCACCACCTCGATGGGCACCTCCACGGCCGCCGCTAACTCGCTGCCCGCGTTGCAAGTAATGCAACCGGTAAGCAATCCGTGCTTACGCGCCTCGGTCACCCCTCCGATCACGTAGGGCGTGCGGCCCGAGGCAGCAATGCCCACCAGCACGTCTTGGTCGTTAATATCATACTCCTGCAAGTCTTTCCAAGCCTGAGCGGGGTCGTCTTCGGCAAACTCCACCGCCTTGCGAATGGCCGCATCGCCCCCCGCCATAATGCCTACCACCCAGTCGTGCGGCACCCCGTAGGTAGGGGGGCACTCCGAGGCGTCGACAATACCCAGTCGGCCGCTGGTGCCCGCCCCGATGTAGAACAGCCGTCCGCCCTGCTTCATGCGGGCCACGGTGCCGTCTACGAGCTTCTCGATCTGCGGGATGACCTTCGCTACGGCGGCGGGCACGGTTTGGTCTTCCTGGTTGATACTTTCCAGCAGCGTGCGAACGGACATTTGCTCAAGGTGATCGTAATGAGAAGTAGACTCAGTGGTTGACATATGACGGGGGTAGCGTTAGAAGGGCGAAGAAGCAAAAAAAGGGAAGCATTGACAAATTTTGTGCCTTAGTAGGCCCCCAGGTAAGGAGCAGATAGAGAGAATTTGCGGAACCCATGGTAACGCTTGTACTGAGCATCACTAGGTCTCTTCTGTTATGATTGATGATACAACGTAAGTCCGGCGATAGGACTTTCTACAATGTTTTGTACTATAAAATTCAAGTCATTGGCCACCTGCCGCAGCACGTTGCTGTAGTAAAAGGCGATGGAGCCGGTGAAGTGAATTTTGTGCTGCTGGTAGTCCTCGTACTTCGCCACGTTTTTTTCGAAGAACTGCCCGAACCCCTCGTACACCATACGCACAATGTAAGGATGCTTCAGGTGATGGAAGGCGAATTTAGCGAAGCTGGCCAGGTAGGTATTCGCCTGCGGTTGCCGGTACACATTCTCTAGTACATCTTCGGTGGTAAGGGAGTAGCGTTTGGCAAACTGGCTGCGTAGCGGTTCGGGCATATCGCGCTTCAGGTAGCGGTTGAGCAGCTCCTTACCGATGTACGTCCCGCTGCCCTCGTCGCCCAGCACGTAGCCCAGCGGTGGCACATTGTCGGTAATTTGACTTCCGTCGTACAAGCAGGAGTTGGCTCCGGTGCCCAAGATGCAGGCAATGCCCGGTTCGTGTCCGCATAAGGCACGCGCCGCCGCCAGTAAGTCGCTGGCTACTTCTATTTCAGCTTGCGGAAAGACGCTTTTGAGCGCCCCGGCCGCCGTTTGATTGGCAGCAGGATTAGCACACCCGGATCCGTAGAACCAAACCTGCTCAACGGGTACAATGAGCTGAGGCAGCAGTTTCTGATCCAGTACCTGGGCTATATCGTCGCTCGACTGGTGATAGGGGTTGAGTCCAACAGTTTTTGCCTGATGAATCTTACCATCCCGGTCGATGACACGCCAGTCGGTTTTGGTGGAGCCACTGTCGGCAATTAGTATCATTGTTCTGCCAAAGTTTTGCGTATTTTGCCGCCGCTAAGCAAACCCCTTAGCGAAGAACGCTTGTTCGCGTGAATGCCCGCGTAACCAACGCCAAACTGATGAGAAAAACAAATTTGATCGGACTGCTAATCCTCGTTTTGTACGGTGCTTGCCACGGGCAGAACACCACGCAACCTGCTGACCAGGACTGGCAGTCGTTGACCGAAAATGGCTATACCATCAGCTACCCCACCGAGTGGTCGCTCGATCAGTCTGGGCAGATGGGGACGAGTTTCATTCTGTTGAGTCCGCTTTCCTCGTCCGAGGATAAGTTCAGAGAGAACGTTAACCTGATCGTACAAGACATATCGGCGTATGACCTGGACCTTGACCAGTACGTAAAGATTTCTGAAGATCAAGTTAAAACGATGATTACGAACGCGAATATATTACTTAGCGAGAGGGTGGAGCAGAACGGTTCGGCCTTTCATAAGGTGGTTTATACGGGCCAGCAGGGGGCTTTTGACCTGAAGTTTGAGCAGTATTACTGGGTGGAGGGAAAGGAAGCCTACGTGCTCACCTTCACCGCCCAGGTAGATCAGTTTGATGCGTATCAACCCACCGGCGAGCGGGTGCTAGACAGTTTCCGCACAAAATGAGTACCTGGCACGATGGCACTAATTTCTTAGCGAAGCTCACTTCCCGGCGCGCCGCCAACGCTGCTCGGGTACTGGGCAGCTACTACGCGTCTCGTCTGAGCGGACGACCTCACCACCGGGGGATGCCCATCAGCCTATCTATCGAACCTACCACCGCTTGCAACCTGCGCTGCCCGGAGTGCCCCAGCGGATTGCGCTCGTTTACCCGCCCCACCGGCAAATTGAGTGATGCGCTGTTTGAGAAGATCATCGACGAAGTGCAAGATACGCTAACCTACCTGCTGTTCTACTTCCAGGGCGAGCCTTTTCTGCACCCGCAGTTACTCGACTGGGTGCGCTACGCCTCAAGCCGGGGCATCTACACCGCCACCTCTACCAACGCCCACTTCCTAACCGACGACGTAGCTCGCCGAACTGTAGAATCCGGACTGGATCGCTTGGTCGTTTCTATTGATGGTACCACCCAGGACACCTATCAGGCCTATCGGGTGGGCGGGAAATTGGATAAGGTGATTGAGGGAACCAAGAATATTATCCGTTGGAAGGAAGCCTTGCGCTCCCGTACGCCCCATGTGGTGTTTCAGTTCTTGGTGGTGCGCCCCAACGAGCATCAGGTAAACGAAGTGCAGACGTTGGCCAAGCAGTTAGGCGTGGATGCGGTTGGACTGAAAACCGCTCAAATTTACGACTACGAGCAAGGCTCGGATCTGATGCCTACCCTGACCCAGTACGCCCGCTACCGCCGCCAGTCGGACGGCACCTACGCCATCAAGAACCCACTACTGAACCATTGCTGGAAGATGTGGCACTCGGCGGTGATCACCTGGGACGGGCAGGTGGTGCCCTGCTGCTTCGACAAAGACGCACAGCATGCGCTGGGCGACGTGAGTGAGCGTTCTTTCGCCGAGATTTGGAGAAGCGCGCCCTACCAACGCTTTCGGCAAACGTTGCTGCGCTCGAGAAGCAAAATTGACATTTGCCAGAACTGCACGGAAGGGACGAAGGTGTGGGGATGATTGCGCTGGTATTGATGCTAGATTAGCAAACTTGACAAGTTCTCTTTTTCCCGTATCTTCATCCTGACGCTACACCCAACGCACCGACACTATGAAATCATTGGCTCATTCGTTCGTCCTTTTGGTTCTCAGCGCCTGTACCGCTGGTCTGAGCACTCCCCCTACCGAAGAGAAGCTTGCCGATGCAGCGCAGCACTTCCTGGAGCTACTAGGCGATCAGCGACAAGCAGCTACCTACCCACTCTACGACGAGGAGCGCTACAACTGGCATTTCACCCCGCGCGAGCGGCAGGGGGTGCCACTCAAGAACATGACCGAAGCCCAGCAGGCAGCGGCCCTGCAACTCATGAAAATTTGCCTCAGTGAGGCCGGTTACGAGAAGGCGATGGACATCCGCGAACTGGAGCAGGTGCTGCGCTACGTAGAGAACCGTCCGCCTAATGATACGCGCCGCGACCCAATGAACTACGCCTTTACGGTCTTCGGCGAACCACGAACCGATTTGTCAGGAGCTGGGCAGGCGTGGGGCTGGCGGGTAGAGGGGCACCACCTGTCGCTTAATTACACCGCCATTGATAACCGAATTGTATCGGCCACTCCTACCTTTCTGGGGGCTAATCCGGGCCGGGTGCCCTCGGGGCCGAAAGAAGGCTGGCGGGTGCTGCAACCCGAAGAAGACCTGGGCCGCGAACTGGTGAAGCTGCTGAGCGAAGAGCAACTGAGCACCGCCCTGATTGCTGCGGAAGCCTACCCCGAAATTGTGACCGATACCAAACGCTACGCGAAGATTGGCAACCAGGAAGGAATGCGCTACGCCGACATGACCGCCCCCCAGCAGGACAAGCTGGTGCAATTGCTGGATTTATACTACAATGTGCACCGCGCCGAAGTGGCCAAAGCCGCGTTAGCGCCGATCAAAGAAGACCTAGAAAGTATTTACTTCGCCTGGGCCGGTGGGTTGGAAGTGGGCAACCCGCACTACTACCGCCTGCACGGCCCCACCTTCGTGATTGAGTACGACAACACCCAGAACAACGCCAACCACATCCACACCGTCATCCGCGACTTGCAGAACGATTGGGGAGAAGATGTGCTTGGCAAGCACTACGAGAAGGCGCATCAGCGCTAACCTTTTACTTCTTCCGAAAGAACAACCGCAGGGGCACGCCATCGAAGTTGGAGTGCTCGCGGATGTGTTTCTAAGAGCTCGAGCAAAGTGCTACTTTTCATATAGTTTGAGCCCCTTAATAAACCGAAAGTCTTTCTTATTGAGCGTATACAAAGGAAGGTCATGTACCAACGCAGTTGCAGCAATAAACGCGTCCGGTACTGCTAGGGTATGGCTGAGGGCGTAGTTCGTAACCAATTCCACTCCTCCGTCCGAAATTGGCTCGTTCACCGGCAGCACCGTAATGGCCCGGAGCGCTTTGAGAATTTTTGTCAGATCAGCTTTGTTGAGTGCCCCGAAAATAAATTCACCGGCCGTAATGGAACTGACCCGTACGTTAGCCGTACCAATCGCCTGTACGGTCCGTACGACGTCTGGATTGCGTTTAGAAAAATCAATCAGAATGTTCGTATCACAAAGAACTACTTGCGCATCGGCCATGCTTTCGTTCGTAATTTTTCGGCATTGATATCCCGGCCTTCCCACATTCCGGCCAGAGCCATAAAGTCATCAGAATCTGCTGAGCTTGAACTCGCAGAAAACGCCTTAGTTTCCTCAGAAACCGTTCCGATCACTTCTACGTAATTCAGGTCTGCTATAAAATCAAGAAAGGTTTGCAATTTGTGATCCGCTACATTTAGGGTGAGTTGCTTCATCGGTACCAGGGTTTTGTCGCTCATGAAAATACGTAAATCTTTGAAAAACGGATACGCTTTTTCTACTTCTTCCGAAAGAACACCCGAATGGGCACGCCCTCGAAATTATAGTGCTCGCGGATGCGGTTTTCCAGGAAGCGGGTGTAGGCCTGCTTCACGTACTGCGGGTGGTTGCAGAAGAAGGCAAACGTGGGTGTGTACACCGGCAACTGCGTGATGTACTTGATCTTGATGTACTTGCCCTTTACCGAGGGCGGGGGCTTCTTTTCTATTTCGGGCAGCAGGGTATCGTTGAGCTTCGAGGTGCTGATGCGGCGCTGCCGGTTCTCGTGAATTTCGGCGGCCTTCTCAATAGTCTGGTACACCCGCTGCTTGGTGGTCATGGAGGTGAACAAGATAGGAACGTAGTTGTACTCGCCCAACCGCTCGTAGATATGTTCCCGAAACTGCTTGGCGGTGTGGGTGTCCTTATCGATTAAGTCCCACTTGTTCACCAAAATCAGGATTCCCTTATTGTTCTTGTGCGCCAGTTGCACGATGTTCATGTCCTGCGCTTCCATACCGCGCTGGGCGTCGAGCATCACGATGCAGATGTCGGCATCTTGTAGGGCCTGCACGCTGCGCAGGGTAGAGTAAAACTCGATGTTGTCCGAAATCTTGGCCTTCTTGCGCAGTCCGGCGGTATCTACCAGAATAAAATCCTTGCCGTACAAATTGTAGCGGGCGTTGAGCGCGTCGCGGGTGGTGCCCGCCACATCGGTGACGATGCTGCGCTCTTCGCCCAGCAGCACGTTAAGTAGCGACGACTTGCCTACGTTGGGCCGCCCTAGAATGGCCAGCTTCGGAATGCCCGCCTCAGGGTCTTCGGCATCGTCTACGTCGAAGTGGGCTACCACCTGATCAAGCAGGTCGCCGGTGCCCGCCCCGCTGGCCGATGATACCGGAAACACCTCACCCAGGCCCAGACCGTAGAACTCGGCAGCCAGGTAGTTGCGCTCGTTGTTGTCGGCTTTGTTGGCCACGATGTAGATGGGTTTCTCGGTGCCCCGCAGTTGGGCGGCAAAGCTCTCATCCAGGTCGGTGATGCCGGTTTCCACGTCCACCATAAACAGAATTACGGTGGCTTCGTCGATGGCCAGTTGCACCTGGTTGCGAATGGCTTCCTCGAAGATATCGTCGGAGTTAGTGACGTAGCCGCCGGTGTCGATCACGGTGAAGTGCTTGCCGATCCATTCGGCGTAGCCGTAGTGGCGGTCGCGCGTTACGCCGCTCACGTCGTCCATGATGGCCTGCCGCCGCTCTACCATGCGGTTGAAGAAGGTGGATTTACCCACGTTGGGGCGGCCGACAATGGCGACGATATTTGACACGGTAACTAGCTTAATTGGTTAAAAAAACAGACGGCGGTTTGCGCTTCGGTAAAAGTAAGGATTTTTTGTTACGAGCGGTAGCCGAAGTTCTGAAGCCTCCGGTGCTCGCGTCGCCAATTCGGCACCACCTTCACGTGCTGCTCCAGGTGCACCTGCTTGCCGAAGAACTGCTCCAGATCGGCCCGCGCCTGGATGCCCACCTTTTTGAGTCCGGCCCCGCCCTTACCGATCAGAATTCCCTTCTGACTGGCCCGTTCTACGTAAATTTCGCAGCGCATCCGGATGATCTGCTCGTCTTCCTTGAATTCCGTCACCACCACCTCGCTGCTGTAGGGCACTTCCTGTTTGTAGTTCACGAATATCTTTTCGCGCACGATCTCGGCGGCAAAGAAACGCTCCGGCTTGTCGGTGATCTGGTCTTTGTCGAAGTAGGGCGGATGCTCGGGCAGTCGCTGCAGAATAGCCTCCAGCACCGCCCCCACATTCAGTCCTTCCAGTGCCGACACCATAATCGATTCGGCGGGTTTAACAATCTCCTGCCAGTAGGTCATTTTGTCCAGCGCCTGACTGCCTTTGGCCAGGTCGATCTTGTTCATTACCAGCACCACGGGCACTTCCGAGCGAATTAACTTTTGTACGTAGAGATCATCCCCCTTGGGGTCTGCTTCGTACTTTTCGTACAGATCGGTCACGAACAAAATCACGTCGGCATCTTCCAGAGCGATGTCAACGAAGCGCATCATGGCCTGGTGCAGTTCGTACTGCGGCTTCACCAGTCCGGGCGTGTCGGAGTAGACGATTTGAAAATCATCACCGTTTACGATGCCCATAATGCGGTGGCGGGTGGTCTGCGCCTTGGAGGTGATGATCGACAGGCGTTCGCCTACCAGGGCGTTCATCAGGGTAGATTTGCCCACATTGGGCTTGCCCACGATGCTCACAAAACCCGCCCGATGAGATTCGGCTTGTTGGGTCGGGCTAGGGGTGCCTTCACCAGACTGGCTTTGAACCGGTTGGGCCACACTTGGCTGCGTGTCAGTTTGCTTGGTATCGCTGGGCAGCGATTCGTTTTTTTGGTGCGTAGTGCTCATAGCGTTTTAAATATCCCACAAAGATATTTGTTTTAGTAAACGTAACCTTTACTTTTGTGCTTCGTTTTTAACGATACACCGCGGGGTAGAGCAGTTGGTAGCTCGTCGGGCTCATAACCCGGAGGCCGCAGGTTCGAGTCCTGCCCCCGCTACTACTAAACCTCGCAAGTTGTTGAATAACAATGGTTTGCGAGGTCTTTCTTTTTGTTGGGGACACTTGTTTGAAATGATTAGCGGAGGTTTCAGATTTTGGTCGCCTTTATAGTGATTCACACTTACCATTTTCCCTACTGGATAGCGTTATGAAAAACAACCTTGCAATTCTGTTTTTACTACTTTCAATATCAGTGGGATTCGCTCAAAACCAATCTGAACCGTTTAAAAAAGCGAACACGATTATTATAGAGACAGGGGAGCCAGAGTCGGTGGCTATAGGCCATGTGGTAAGAGAGTTGCGCAATCAAGGGTATACTATGGTGGAGAACGACGGTAATTACATTCATGCAGTTAGAAAGCATGATGCGGTTTTTCCTATCCGTGTTATAGATTTAGCTCTACACTTCACTATAAACGGTGGAACAATCTCTATGAAGGGTTACGTTACTGACCAAAATGCCGCGCCTTACCTAATTGCTAATAGGTTTTCTATGAAACAGTCATTCAAGATGCTGCAAGAATTTGCCAACAAAATCGCGGCACCGAACCAGCAGTATTTTGCGATAAAATGAGTCTCTTTTAATTTTACACAGAAATACAATAGGTCTAGTTTCTACCCCTTCCAACCGAAGTTCTTCAATGCGAAGATAGCGCCCCTACAGTTGGGTTCGAGTAGCCGCCGTTCGTAAGAGTCCTCAATCACTAGTAATGCCCTTTTTCATAGTGTCGGAAAATTCTGGTTTCCTTCTGTAGTGCGCCAACAAGCTACGATCAGCAAAACCTAGGTACGACGCAAGTCCGGCCGTTGTTGGGAACCGACTACCTAACGTACTAAAGTATTCTTCTGCCCGGTCGACTAACTGTCGTACGCTCTGATATTTTGCGGGCCGACTCCTACCGACTGCCAGCTGGTTACTAAAAACGAATTGTACCTTTTAGTTTTGCCTTCCTTGTCAAACTGATTGTCGGCAGAGGATTTCTTTTTTAGAAACACGTTGTTCGCAGAAAGATGCAACTAAATCCACCCCGATAATGTCTTACTAAGTGGGCACAACTATTTACGTATGAAAAATAAGTCATTTATTTTTTGGGGATTGATCGGCAGTGGTGTCCTGTTTATCCTCGTCCTGATCATTGTCGGTAACATTCTGACCATCGGCGATAACCTGGCCGAGATTCATCCTATCGTTAGTTACGTATTCTACGGTATCACCGTACTGCTGCTCTACTTTCTGATCATACGTCCGCTTTTCGCGGTATTCTCACTGCCCGAGATTCAGGCCAGTGCTTTCTTGGACGAGAACAAAAAGGACCCCGGAGCCAAAGTAGCTACCAAGGTAGCGAAGCAACTGCTGAGTCAGGGGCAATTGGAGGAAGAAGAAAAAGCGGCGTTACGCGCCCTGATCAAAAACAACCAAGACCCGTCGGATACGCTGGGAAGAATCTTCGACACCCGGCTCGATCAGATGGACGACATTGTGCACCGCCACGCCAAGCAGGTGTTTGTGTCTACCGCCCTGTCGCAGAATGGCCGCCTGGATGCGTTTTTGGTGCTGGCCATTAACTTTCGGATGCTCAAAGAGCTCATCAGCCACTACGGTTACCGCCCTACTTATCCGCAGTTGGTAAAGACCTATACCAAGGTGTTGTCGGCTGCGCTAATTGCCGATGGCATTGAGGATACCCAGTTTGCCGAGATTTTTCCGATGCTGAGCAAGGGGTTTTTGGGAGTGATTCCGGGACTGGGCACATTATCTTCCTCTCTGTTGCAGGGCACTGGTAACGCCTTTCTGACGCTGCGCGTGGGCTACATCACCAAGAACTACTACGCGCTGGCCAATCAAGGCTTGTCGCGCCGCGAGCTGCGGGTCAAGGCCAACCGTACGGCCATCAAGAAGCTGTCGCTCATCGTGCGCGAGTCGCTGCTGATCTTCCCCCGCGAAGCACAACGGAAGGCCAAGCAGGTGCTCAACTTCATATAGCACGTAAACAAGCGACCTACTAAACCGATTACCTTAGGTACTAACGTAACCGTTCCGTACCTATGCCCTATCGCCGCCGCCGCCGAAAGCAATCCCCTTCCGTACCCAATCATTCTTCTACTCGCCGCCGTTCTACAGTTGATCGTCCCGCTTCCCGGCGTCGCCGTCGCCGAAGGCGCAACCCCTCAGCCCGCCGACGCCGGGGTGCCGTGGTGCAGGGAGCGCAGAACCGCCTAAAGCGTTTTGCCCAAGCCTCTATCCTCACCGTAGCCATCACCGGATTTCTGCTGCTGTTATTAGCCCCCAGTGAGGCGGGCTACTCTCAGGACGTTACCACTGAGCAGGAAGACATTCCCGACTCGGTAGCGATCGTCGATCAAGTGGCCACCGAAGAGCTTATCGGTTCGGAAGAAACGGCCGAAGAAGATAGTAGTGCGCTGCTGCCCGAAGACGTAGGCCGGGCAGCCAAGGATGAAGCAGTGGGCACGCTGCGCAACCTGTGGGACGGCTTTTATGCCAACCTGCCTAAACTTCTGGTCGCATTGGTGGCCCTGCTACTCGCCTGGGGTTTGGTGAATCTTACCAAGGCCCTGCTGCGCCGTACCATCGGTAGCTGGCGCAACTCCGGGGCCGTTATCACGCTGGTTAGCATTTCGCTGTGGCTGCTGGCCATCGGCTTAGCCATCAGCGTGGTGGCGGGCGACATTCGGGCACTGCTCGGCTCATTGGGTTTGGTGGGTCTGGCCCTATCCTGGTCGCTGCAAACACCCATTGAGAGCTTTACTGGCTGGCTGCTCAACTCGTTTCAAGGGTACTACCGGGTGGGCGACCGCATTAGCGTAGGCGAGGTGTTCGGCGACGTGTATAAGATTGACTTTCTGACCACCACGGTGTGGGAAATTGGGGCGCCCTACCGCGATGGCTTCGTGCAGGCCGAGCAGCCCACCGGCCGACTGGTGACTTTCCCCAACAACGAAGTGCTTACCGGCACGGTGGTGAACCTTACGGGCGACTTCCCCTACGTGTGGGACGAACTGGCCGTGGCGGTAGCCAACGAATCCAACCTGTCGGTGTCGATGGAGGTCATTGAGCGGGTAGCCAACGACTTGCTAGGTGACTATATGAAAGAACCCGCCCAGCGCTACGAGCGCATCCTTCGCGATGCCGATCTGGAGTACGACATTAACACGCGACCACAAATCTACATCTCGCTTAACGAGTCGTGGACCGACGTGATTGTGCGTTATTTGGTAGGAGCGCGCGAGCGGCGCGGGTGGAAAAGTCAGCTATCGCTCAAGATTATGGAAGAGCTCAACCGCATGGAGCACAAGGGGAAGATCAAGGCAGTATATCCCCGTCAGCAGGTGCAGTTTGTAAATGCTGATGGTGATCCCGACGAGCTCACCGAGACTAAGAAAGAACGCTACCGGGGCAGCAACGGGGGCGCCGGTTAACGTATTCGTTTACTTCAGCGCCTGCGCCATCGTCTCCCCAATGTCGGCCGGAGACTTCACCACCAACAGGCCGCATTCTTTCATTACTTTCATTTTCGCCTCGGCGGTGTCTTCTTCGCCGCCAATAATAGCCCCCGCGTGGCCCATGCGCCGACCGGGAGGGGCGGTTTGCCCAGCAATGAAGCCGACCACCGGTTTAGGATTTCCCTGCTCCTTGATCCAGCGGGCCGCATCTGGCTCGTACTGTCCGCCGATCTCGCCGATCATCACCACCGCTTCGGTGTCGGGATCTTCGATGAGCAGTTGCACCGCCTCTTTGGTAGAGGTGCCAATGATGGGGTCACCCCCAATACCAATGGCCGTTGAGATGCCCAACCCCGCCTTCACCAGCTGGTCGGCCGCTTCGTAGGTAAGGGTTCCCGACTTAGAAACCAGCCCTATCTTTCCCTTTTTGAACACAAAGCCCGGCATGATGCCTACTTTGGCTTCTTCAGGAGTAATTACTCCGGGGCAGTTGGGCCCGACGAGCGTGACGTCGCGCTTCGACTTTAGAAAGTCCTTGGCAATCATCATGTCTTTGGTGGGAATGCCCTCGGTGATGGCGATGATGACCTTAATGCCCGCGTCGGCGGCTTCCATAATAGCGTCGGCGGCGAAGGCCGGGGGCACAAAGATGATAGACACATTGGCCCCTTCCTCTTCTACCGCCTTCTGTACGGTATTGAACACCGGACGCTCGAGGTGCGTCTTCCCGCCCTTGCCGGGGGTAACTCCGCCCACCACCTGGGTACCGTACTCGATCATCTGCTGGGCATGGAAGGTGCCTTCCGAACCGGTGAAGCCCTGGACGATCACGCGGGAATCTTTGTTGACTAAAACGCTCATGAATTGGTGGGTTTGGATTTTCTACAAAAATAGACAAATGAGGGGAAAGGAGAAAGGTGGGTCACGAAATGTAGGATGGAAAACGTAAAACGGAAAAATGCACCGAGTTGCTTTTGTTCATCACCTATCGATTACTTTTGTTCAGACAGTTAGTCACCTGCTTAGTTACGAACCACCACACCTTATGCCTACCTATAAAGCCGTTGCTTTATTTATCGGCCCGCTGCTCTTTTGGTTGGTGACTGCCTTCCTGACGGTGGAAGGACTAGACGGCAACGCGGTGCGCGTGATCGCCGTGGCGGCCTGGCTAGTCACGTGGTGGATGACCGAGGCGGTGCCTTTGCCGGTGACGGCCCTGTTGCCCCTGCTGCTGTTTCCGCTGCTCGGCATCTTCACCATCGGCGAAGCCACGGCGCCCTACGCCAGCCCGATCGTGTTTTTGTTTATGGGCGGATTCCTGATCGCCCTGGCGATGGAGAAACGCAACCTGCACCGCCGCATCGCGCTTAACCTGATTCGCCTCACCGGCACCGATGCCAACGGAGTCATCCTGGGCTTTATGCTGGCTACGGCTTTTCTGAGTATGTGGATATCCAACACGGCTACCACTGTGATGATGCTGCCCATTGCGCTGTCGGTGCTCGACTTGCTACGCGAGGCCCTACCTGCCGAAAAGGAAGCCGCCTACCGTCGCTTTGCGTTGGGCTTGATGCTGAGTATTGCTTACGCGGCCAACATTGGGGGCACGGCCACCATCATTGGTACGCCGCCCAACGTGGTGCTGGCGGGTTATCTGCAGCAGTTCTACGAACGCGAGATCACCTTCGGCCGCTGGCTACTCATCGGCGTTCCGGTGGCGACAATTTTGCTTAGCACCACCTACTACTTAGTAACGCGGGTACTGTTCCCGCACCGGTTGGGTACCCTGGCGGGCTCCGGAACGCTCATTGCTGACAAGCTGCGGGCGTTGGGCACCATGTCGCGGGCCGAGCGGGGAGTGGCGCTGGTATTCGGGCTCACCGCCTTCGGGTGGGTGTTTCAGAGCAATCTGAACGCCTGGCTGGGCCACGACTACCTCAACAATACGCTGATCGCGATGGGCGGTGGCCTCCTGATGTTTGTGGTGCCCGTGAGTCTGCGGCGGGCCGAGTATCTGCTAGACTGGGAAAGCACCACCCGATTGCCCTGGGGAATCTTACTGCTGTTTGGTGGTGGATTGTGCCTGGCCAAGGGCATGGAAACCACCGGCCTGGTGCAGTGGGTGGGCGACCGAATCGCCAACCATCGGATTGCCGACCATCGGATTGCCGACCAGTCGGGCATTAGTTTGGTGTGGTTGGTGCTCCTGCTTACGGCCTTTATGCTGTTTATGACGGAGATTATGAGCAACGTGGCCCTGGTGGTGATCTTTGTGCCGGTGGTGTTCGGCATCGCCGACGGGCTGGGCATCGAGCCACTGTATCTGGCGGTGCCCGTCACCCTGGCCTCGAGCTGCGCCTTTATGATGCCTATCTCTACTCCGCCCAACGCGGTGGTATTCTCCAGCGGCTACATCCGCATCGGACAAATGGCCCGGGCGGGACTATTGCTCAACATCGTCTCTATTCTGGTGCTCGTGCTGCTTACGCTTACGCTGGTACGGTGGGTTTATTAGCAAACGAACGCGTATGAATTTAGCCCGTTAGGACTAAGGCGTTCCGCACTGGACACGTTTATAACGCGTCCCTATTTTCCCGCTAATGCATCCTTATAAGACTGCTCGAATTCGCCAACTGTTAACACATCAACCTTAGAAAAATCCACTGTCTTGAGCACTTGGAAGTGCCGGTCATTAGACACCAGCACAATTGCGTTTGATGCAATGGCGCAGTTTACAAATTTGTTATCGTCATCGTCTTCTAATATTAGCCGAAAGTCGTAATAGACTTCTGTTCTTACCGTGAAAGGGCTGGTAATGACAAGGTTCATCACGTTCTCAGCTACTTCAGGGCCGTTCTTTGCGTTAAGAATCTTGTGGTATTCAAGTAGGATCTCGGTGGAGATACATAAGCGAATGTCTCCTCGTATAATGCAGTCAAATATCCACCGGAAGGGAGATCGACGGCCAAATGATTGCTATCAGCACGTTGGTGTCAATGACTGCTCTTACGGCGATGGTGCTCATTCGTCCAGTCAATCATATCTTGCGAAGTTAGCCCTTTTTCTTCCCAGACCTTGTCCATTGCTTGGGTAGCTTTCTCGGCAAAATAGTTAGTCAAAAGCAATTTTATCTCGCATAGACTTTCTTCTGAAATGTTATTGGCGTACAGTTTGAGTAGCTCCTGCTGTAGGTTGCTTAGCCCTTGCTTGGTTGTATCAGGTTGATTGATCATAACGGTGTTTTCAGCTTCAGAACGAAAAAAGGCCAGCGTTGGTTTATTTTTCCGCGCGTTACACCGGGGAACCAATCTAAGAACTACTCATACGTTTCTCATGGCAGATTGGGTTCCTCCAGCCATTGGCAATAAATTGCCAGTTGCTCTTTCAGTATTAACAAAGCCGTACGGTGTGGGGCGCGTTTCGGTGTTATAGAACTTACACTTCTCGATCAATTGCCTAATAGATTCGTACAGGCTAACAACCAAAGATAGGGCGGCGAGGAGGGGAGGAATAGTTACTTCTTCCTCTCGCGAAACTGGTAAGTAGCCGTAATACTATGGGTAATAAAGTGAATCTGCACCCGCGATTTGTTTCCGTTGGTCAGCGAGCGTTCGTACACGTACTCCAGTCCCAATCTGCTTTCGTTCGCAAACTCATAGGATAGGCCCCCTCCCAGGCGCTGTCCGTACTGGTCTTTGTCAGTAGGCAAATCATTCTTTCTAGGGGTGAACTCCCGCTCTCTGGGTGTGAACGCCCGGTACGAATCGTTGGCAATGGTGTAGTCAAACGACATTCCTATGAGAACGAAGGGGCGCAACCGTTGGGCCGGAATCATGTAATACAGCGAAAGAGGTAGATGCACGGAAGTGATGGCGAAGTTGATATACTCGTAGTAGGTGCTATAGATAGTCCTTCGGTAATATCCCCCTCTTTGGGTGATCAGAAGTTCGGGCCGCACCGAGAACTTATCTTTATACGAAACATTCAGCAGCAGACCACCTACGTACCCCAGATGGCGATCAAAGGGATAGTCTCTCGTTAGTGGGGCCTCTATAAAGTAGTTAATCCGACTCGAGGCTATGCCCAACTTTACACCGGCCCGAAGCTTGATCTTGGCAGGCTTGGTGGTCAGGCTAACTTCCTTTGAGGGATCGATACAATGATTGTAAGTAGCGACAACCTTAACTAGGCTTATTGCATTCAGACGAGTTGTCTTAATATTATCCCGAACGGCCGGGCAATCGGCCATCAGGTAGTTCAGGGTGTTGGCGTACCGTTTATTGTGCCATATTCTTCCGTCTCGCTGCTCTTTATCAGTTTGTTCTAGCCGATGCAAAGTGCCTACGGGCTTCTCAGCGTAGAAGTATTCGGGACCTTGATACAACCCTACTTCTCCTTCTACCAAGCACAGCAAGAACATCGGGGTAGCTTCTTGATTTTGGCCCGGCACGTCCATTGCTTTGTAGTAGTATCCTCCCGCATACCGAAAAGACTTTAGCTCGCGGGGGGTATACGCCTGGAAGGGAGCCTGAGCGGTTGGCTTAAACATGATCTGCTCACTCATACTGGCCTGGTCTTTAATAAATCCTGAAAGCGTATCTCCGGCCGTAGTGACGATGCTACCCGCTTGGGTGTTGAATGTTTGAGCATCACCCTGGTGACTAACCAGCCAGGATAGTATCAAAAAAAGTAGGTGTTTATTCATAATTATGATTCTGTTTACGAGTCATTTCATTGACCCTTCCTGGGGCGCGTTTGCAATGCGTCACTTTTTGCTCAATAGGCCATTTTTACTGACAACAGTCCCGGTCTACCCGCATAGTTGCGGACCGAACTGTACAGATAATCCTCCGGTTCGTCTACGATTTTATGAGCACAGACCACTGGTATGGCAAAAAACCTTAGGTCACCAAGAAGTGCCAATGGGGGTTCATCTCGTTGATCAACACTTCTTTTTTGCTGCGACGCATACCCTTGATTTGCTTTTCCCAAGCGATGGCCTGCTGCACGTCGGAGAAACGTTGGTAATACAGTAATTTGTAGCAGTGGTAACGCCCAGCGAAGGTCTGCCAATTACCCCGATTGTCGTAGTGTTGTTGCAAACGAGTGGGCAGGTCGTTGGTCATCCCAGTATATAATACAGTTTTTCGGGGATTGGTGATGATATAGACAAAATAGTTGCCCGGTAGCATAACGAAGCGGCAGCAAAGATATATCCAAATTCTTATCCCCCCATTCGTCACCCCGTAGGGGTCTTGTAACACAATACGGCGAGAGCTAGCATTATAGTCGGTTGTTTAAAGCCAGCAAAAGGCTTCTTACGCGCAGCAAACACTATAGTGTGATGAGATCCCTACGGGATGACCGTAAGGGGTATGGTTTTACTTTTTCTCGTAGCGCTTCTTTAGGTCTTCGTAGACATCTTGCGCGTGGGGCACGTTGTTGGCGGCGGCCTGCTTCACCGAGCTGTAGTAGGCCAGCGCGGCGGTGTAGGCTTCGCTGCCCGACAGCATCACGGTATCGTTAAGCGCCGTGCACAGTTGCTGGGCCTCACGCAGGATTTGTTTCAAGTCGTTCACCGCCTGGAAGTCGATCTTCATCTCCTCCACCGACAGGTAAAACGGCACAAACTCGGGGCGCGAGTCGGCGTAGCCAATCACCTTCTCCACAAAGGGCAGGGTTCTGTCGCTCATCTTAGGCAACTCCTGCCGCTGCCGGGGTTGCAGCGCCACCAGCTGACCCTGAAGGGTGGTTTGCAACTCCTTAATCTTTTTCACGGCCTTCTGCACTTCTTCGGCGGTGAGTTCCACGGCCACTATGTTATCGTTGATCATGGGTTTGGGTTGTTTGTTTGACTACCTCTAGCAAAAGTAGGAGAGGTATTTTCTTTGGTAAAACCGGATTTCGGTGAAGCCTTACAGGGGTGACTTCAAGCAGGGTTTGAGACTATTCTTTGCCCTGACTTCTTTATTAGAGAAGAACCGCTATCATATTTTAGTTGGCATAGCGCAGGTTATACCCTATAATTCGGAGCTCAGAACCGCAGCTTTAGAGTAAAAGAGTCGACTTCCGAGTTCACTGCTCGGACTTAGTGGTTAAAAGGTTCAACGGCGGAGTTTTTAACGCGGAGGTTGCGGTTATTTGCTCGGCGGTTGCGATGAATTAGGTCAGAATTCTATCTTTCTGCTCTGGCTGCCAGGTATTTTGCTACGCGATTGAGGCTTCGGACTGGGTTGATGCAGTTGAAAGGGCGGAAGCGGCTGCATGTAAGGTTGAGGGAAGAATATTGGGATCTGACTCTCTTTTGGATAGTGGGGAACAGTTGTTAGCTTATTCGAATGCGCCCGATAAGATGGCGGATTTTCCGATGGCTCAGGCGGCGGTGATTAAGCTGCTCTAAATCGTCACTTCTTGATAATGACCGGCTTTTATAAAGCTCATGACTTTCTGAATCTCATCAATTTTGATCTTGATGCGAGGCCATGATGTTGAGGTGAGCACAAGAATAGCGATGCCTCGGTCAGCAAGATTTTGTTGATACCGTAGGTTTTGATCAGTGGTAATTAGAAGATCATATCCAGCCTGTTCGGCTCTTTCGAGCAAGTCACCGTTTTGTAGTCCAGACCAACCTTTTTCATATGCCGTGTTTATGCTGTTGCCCGGCAGGTATTGTCTTAGAGCATGTTTAAAAATTTTCTCTCGCAGACTTGCGCTATTATGAAATTTTATTCTAACCTGAGGCTTTTGCCTTGTTCATTTTTGTCTTGACCGGGCCACGGCGGCACAAAAACGAACCAAAAAAGTCAAGAAATTCCAACGCTTCCCCGCACAAAACCTCCGCACGCCCGCCTGGAATTTAGGGCCAACGCACTAGAATACAAGGATTTACAAAAACTTAAACATGCTCTAGAGTCATTTTACCGAACAAACCTGAAACCCACTTTTTTGCCTCGAAACCAAGTTACAAGGCAGAAGGATGTTTTTAGCGAGTGCACAACGCTGTCTTGTTTGGCTAAAGACCGCAACCCTAGGGCGTGATGACATATAGATTGGTGAGGGTTTTTCCAGGGAGTTTCTTTCCTGATTGAGGCCACCATGGAATGGCGCTTGAGGCGGGCGATGCGGGGCATCCCATGCGAGAGCATCAGCCAACGAAAGCAACGAAAAGCGGGGCAAAAGCACTCGGAAAGCACCGCCTAAGCTTATGTGTCAATACGCCTTAGCTCCGACCACTTAGGTTGATAAAAGGTCTGGGCTATATTTCTGTCAGCAATAATTGTCTCGATTGCTTACCTTGGAGCATGCCTACTTTTCTTTCCATTTCGTACCATCTCGCCGTCTGGCTAAGCGTTGCAATAGCACTAGCCAGTTGCACGCCCGCTGCCCCCCCGGCCGAGGAAGCCACTTCCCGCCGCCCCAACGTGCTGCTCATCATGAGTGACGACCAGGGCTGGGGCGACCTCAGCCTGCACGGCAACCCCAACCTGCGCACGCCCCACATCGACGCGCTGGCCGCTGAGGGGGTGGCCTTCGACCGCTTCTTCGTGAGTCCGGTGTGCTCGCCCACCCGCGCCGAACTGCTCACCGGGCGCTACCATACCCGGGGCGGCGTGTACTCCACCTCGGCCGGGGGCGAGCGGCTCGACCTGGACGAGACTACCGTTGCGCAGCACTTTCAGCGGGCGGGCTACCGCACGGCCGCCTACGGCAAGTGGCACAACGGCACCCAGTATCCCTACCACCCCAACGCCCGCGGCTTCGACGACTTCTACGGCTTCTGCTCGGGCCACTGGGGTAACTACTTTGGCCCAATGCTGGAGCGCAACGGCGAAATTGTGCGGGGGGGAGGCTATATCGTGGACGACCTTACTAACCAAGGCATTGCGTTTATTGAGCAGAAACGGGAGACACCCTTTTTCCTCTATATGCCCTACAACACGCCGCACAGTCCCATGCAGGTGCCCGACCGCTGGTGGAATCGCCTGGCCAACCAACCGCTCGACTCCCTGAACCGCGACCCAAGTCAGGAAGACACGACGTTTACGCGCGCCGCCCTGGCCATGGTCGAGAACATCGACTGGAACGTGGGCCGACTGCTGCAAGCGCTGGAAGAAACGGGGCAGGCTGAGAACACGATTGTGCTGTATCTGTCGGACAACGGTCCTAACTCCTGGCGCTGGAACGGCGACATGAAGGGCCGCAAGGGCGCCACCGACGAGGGAGGCGTACGCTCGCCCCTGCTCATCCGCTGGCCCGACAGCCTGGAAGCGGGCACGTACGTAACGCAGATTGCCGGTGCCATCGACATCTTGCCCACGCTGGTGGACCTTACCGGCATTTCAGCTGAATCGGAAAAGACACTCGATGGCCTAAGCTTAAAATCACTACTACGGGGTGATACGAGCAATTGGCCTGCCCGAACCCTCATCAACCACTGGCGAGAAAGCACCAGCGTGCGCAGCCAGCGGTACCGCCTGGACGACGAAGGGCAACTGTTTGATATGGTGGCCGACCCCGGGCAGCGCACCAACGTGGCCACGGGGCATCCCAAGATAGTGAAAACGCTAACAGCCGCCCGACAAGTCTGGGAAGCGGATGCGCTGGCCGAGCTCCCCGCGGAGGATACGCGTGCGCTACCGGTGGGGCACCCGTCGGGTCAGATTACCCAACTGCCCGCCCGCGACGGGGTGGCGCACGGGGGCATCCGGCGCTCTAATCGCTACCCCAACAGTTCGTTCTTCACGAACTGGCGGAGCCCAAGTGACAGCATCACCTTCAATGTGGAAGTAGTAGAAGAAGGAGACTTTGAAGTGGTGGTGTACTATACGTGTAGCCCCGAGGACATAGGCTCCACCGTAGCGCTTTCTTTTGGTGGGCATGAGCAGACATTCACGGTAAGCGAGGCCCACAACCAATCTTTGCTAGGGGCCAAAAATGATCGCTATGAGCGTATTGAGTCGTACGAGCAGGACTTTCAGCCGATGAACGCCGGAACGCTGCACCTGCCCCAGGGGAAGGGTACGATTACCCTAAAGGCGTTAGACATTCCCGGTGAGGAAGTGATGGACTTTCGGTTGCTGTTGTTGCGGAGGCAATCGCCAGGGGGCGCGTCGGAATAGCAGCAGTGAGGTTGTCGTCTGCCGGAAGCGTCCGGGGAAGACACCAGCGGGGTGAAATATCAGCTAACACTTAAAACGACCTAAGTCTTAGTTGTCATCCAGAAAGGAGCTTGTGGCGGCGTGGCTGAATAAAGCGATAGGGGGAATGGTAAACACGTGCTTAGGCGTCCTGTCGAGCGCTTGTTCATCTTGGTAACGCACAGCTACTGTTTTGCCCCTGAGCAACACTCTTCCAAGAAGTAACAGGTTCCTTCCTGGATGACAGAAAGTGTATTATCAGCTTGCCAAGCAATACTTCATTCACTGTTCCGAATGGACCAAGGAGAGTTGCTTTATAATCTCACAACCTCTACAGTGCGCCGCAACAACCGAATAAACTGGAGCCTACTGCGGAATGGGAGTGGTGGCGGCGTTGACGCTCCACCAGCGCAACAGGTACGAAAATAGGAACGAGAACACCAGCGCGTACAGGAAGTTTACCAGCGCAAAGGTGTAGTACTGCGATTGGTACGGGTCCTGCTCGTACAGCTGGCTGATGGTGGTGTAGCTGATGTAGTAGGCCACCCCAAAGTTGATGGCTCCAATCAGCAGTACGTAGAACAGCCAGTGGTACCAGCGGTTAAAGCGCGGGTGGTTGATCACGTAGTAGAACGCCCCCATCAGCGCCGCCGCCGACAGCAGCAGCGTGAGCCCAATCGGAATGTACAGGCGGTTGTTGTACAGGTCGTCCGAGAAATTGTCCAGGTAAAACAGTCCCCAGCCTTCGTAGAGGGGGGCAAGCAGGTCGTTCATGGGCTAGGGATTTACGGAAACGGTTAGGGTAAAGTAAGGGGCCTGTCCGTACACGTTGCGATAGGCTTCTTCTACTCCAGCCACCAGGTAACGCAGTCCGAAGGTTTGAT
The DNA here is from genome assembly GCA_049650865.1 of Tunicatimonas sp. Classification (GTDB taxonomy): domain Bacteria; phylum Bacteroidota; class Bacteroidia; order Cytophagales; family Cyclobacteriaceae; genus Tunicatimonas. The sequence continues at coordinate 11,004 of JBASAY010000067.1, read as the reverse complement.
CGTGCGTAGCCTCGTTGGTTTTAATGGTGGTGTCGTCGGTGGTGCTGGTTTGCGTTACCCAGGCCGGAGTCTTCCGCTGCAGGGTTACGCGCAGGTCGGGGTACGAGCGGTTGGTGGTAGAGAAGGCCAGCACGTGGGTGGCCACGCCTTCGGCCAGCGCACGGTCGCGCGGGTGCAGCATGTTCACCGCGTCGAGCGCCAGTACGGTATCCAGTTGATAACCTTCTACCGCGTAGCTGTTAGGATCGGCCAGGTAGCTGGCATCGACCGTCACCTCTGATAGGTCTACCGCTATGCTAAAGGCGAACGTGCCGCTGGGTTCACCCCGCCGGCTCGCCTGTACCTTCTCGATGCCGCGGACGTAGTTCTGACCCGTGCCGGTGCGGCCGGAGGCGGTGCGGTCGGTCCGGAAAGAGCCCTGCTTAAAGGTGTTGTTAAGCACCGTGTAGAAGGGTAGCGGCGCATCATCATCGTCTGTCGGAAGCAGGGTGTAGCTGTTGGCGAAGCCCGGAAGCTGCTCTACCTTGGCCAGCGTAGGCAGGGCTGCGATGGTGGCCGCCGGGCCGGTAAACCACAGGTAGTAGGGGCGGCGTACGCCAGTGAGGTACACCGGACGGTCGTCTTTGGTGTAGTAGTTTCCGGTAAAGTCAGAGCGCATTTTCACAATGTAGGTGCCCAGGGGCTGCGCTTCCAGTTGCTGCCGGAAGGTGTTGTATACGCTGATGCGTTGGTTGTTGAGCAAGTCTTCGGTGTTGCCCTGGCCCAGCGACAGGATAAAATCCGAGATGAGCAGGGTGGCCCGCTGCTCAGCGGTTTGCGCCAGTAGTGTGCTGAAGATTTGGTTCAGGTCGCTGTTGGACCGGTTGCCGCCCCGCTGCTTAAACTCGGCGGGCTCTAGCTTGCTGATAAACCGCTCGGTGCTGGCGGTGTAGGGGATTGGTTGGGAGTTGATATAGAACATTGCCAGCGTATCGGCAGCGTAGCCCAGGTCGACCAGCAGCTGGTACACATCATCCTCGAAGGGGGTAACGCCCCGCACGTAGCCATCCATGCTGCCCGAATTCTCGAGGTATACCGCAAAGGCGGGCGCCCTTTCCGGACCGCTTTTGGAATCGGAAGAGGACGAGGAAGGTGATTCTGTAGTATCGTTTCGGCCGCGTTCCTGGTTGTAGGAGCAGGCAGTCGCACTTAACAGCAGCAAGAAGTAGCCTAGGCGTGACACGTTACCAACGCGCCCCAAAAGGGTAAACCGCAGTGCAATCGTAACGCGTTGCCAACGCGCTCCAAAAATAGTAACAGCCCCGCGGTGGGATGGGTGACAGTGGTTCATACTACTTACTGAATCCGATTTTCTTGCCCTGGTAGCCGTATTCCTCCATCTGCTGGGCTGAGGCTTCTACCTTTTCCCGGAGCTCTTGTTTGTAAGCATCCAGCCGCTTCGCGATTTTTTGGTCAGAGGAACCCAGGATCTGGGCGGCTAGGATGCCCGCGTTCTTGGCTCCGTCGAGCGCCACGGTAGCCACCGGCACGCCGCCCGGCATCTGTAGGATCGACAGCACCGAGTCCCAGCCGTCGATGGAGTTGCGCGACTTGATCGGCACGCCGATGACGGGTAGCGAGGTAAGGGAAGCCACCATGCCCGGCAGGTGGGCCGCTCCGCCCGCTCCGGCTACGATCACCCGGATGCCGCGCTTCCGCGCCTGCTCGGCGTACTGCACCAGGCGGTGCGGGGTGCGGTGCGCCGAAACGATGGTTACCTCAAAGAGGATGTCCAGTTCTTCCAGCACTTCGGCGGCTTCGCGCATCACCGATAGGTCAGACTGGCTGCCCATAATAATGCTTACCGGGGGTTTGTTCATGTGACTACGGTTAGGGTTTGTTGCACCCAACGCGCCCGGCTCGGCAGGTCGTCGGGGTTGGAAGCGGTGAGGGTCACGTGGCCCATCTTCCGAAATGGTTTGGTCACAGCTTTTCCGTACAGGTGCACGTGCGCACCCTCGGTCGCCAGCACTTCGTCCAGGCCTTCGTAGCGCGCGGGGCCCTCGTGCCCGGCTTCGCCCAGCAGGTTCACCATTGCGGCGGGTGTTTTCAGCGTAGTAGCGCCCAGCGGTAGGTTAAGAATCGCCCGCAGGTGCTGCTCAAACTGCGAGGTCACGTTGGCTTCAATGGTGTGGTGCCCGCTGTTGTGCGTGCGCGGGGCCACCTCGTTCACGAGAATCTCACCGGCCGGAGTTACGAACATCTCCACAGCTAGCAGCCCGGTCATGTTCAGCGTCTCGACGACGGTGCGGGCCAGCCGGTCGGCCCGCTGTTGTAGGTCTTCCGACAAGCGGGCGGGAGCGAACAGATATTCTACCAGGTTTTTTTCGGGATGGAAGGCCAGTTCTACCACCGGAAAGGTGCGCACCTCGCCCCGGGCGTTGCGCGCCACCACCACCGAAATTTCCTTATCGAAGTCGACGAGTTGTTCCAGCACACCCGGTGCGTCGAACCCCCGCGACAAATCATCGGCGGTGCGCAGTACCTGCACGCCGCGCCCGTCGTAGCCTGCTCGGCCCAGCTTATGCACGGCGGGCAGGCGATCAACGTGCTGCTCCAGGTCGGCCCGCGCTTCGGTAAGCACGAAGTCGGCGGTGGGGATGCCGTGCTGCCGGTAGAACTGCTTCTGCGCGCGTTTGTCCTGAATGAGTTCGATCACCTCAGGTTCGGGATACACCGGGGTGCCTTCGTCGCGCAGGCGCTTGAGGGCTTCCGTGTTCACGTTCTCAATCTCAATGGTGAGCAGGTCGCAGGTTTGGCCGAACGCGTATACTGCGTCGAAGTCGGTGAGCGAACCGACGGTAAATTGGGTGGCGATGGCGTGGCAGGGCGCGTGCGGATTGGGGTCTAGCACGCGCACACTTAGGTTAAAGTCAACGGCCGACTGGATAAGCATACGGCCCAGTTGGCCGCCGCCCAGCACCCCGAGGATTTTGGTGCCCGATAGAAAGTCCTGATAAGCGTGCGTCACGGAGGTTGGTTGGCCAGTGGGGACGCAAAGTATTCAGGAATCTACTGATTTGCAAAGGGGCCGCGCGGCATTTCGGGGGAAGCCGCTTTGGATGAAGCCGCTTTGGATGAAATAGTTTCCTGAAGCAAAGCTTCTACGAAAGGCAGCACGGGTTTGTTTACCCGGTCCACGATCTGGCGGGTAGCCCGTTCCAGTTCTTCGGTGCTGATCTTGAGCATCTCAATATACTGAGCCCGCACGGCTGGGTCTTCTTCATCCTGGATAAGTTGCATTAGGCCCAGAATTGAACACACCGGACGACGCACCTCGTGCGACTGGATGTAGGCTATCTGGCGAAGCTGTTCGTTCTGAGCGGTAATTTTGCGGTAGAAGGGGCGGAAGACAAAGAATATTTCAATCATCAGCACCAAAATAGTTATCCCGGCCAAGGCAAGCTCTAGGTACATCAGGGTGGTGAGTTTGTTCCGGGCCTCCCGCTCAAAGGCTCCCACAATACGGTCCATGATCACCAAGAATTCTTGCGCTTGCGCGTCGATCATCTCAATATGAGGCGCTAGGTCATGAACCCGCTGGGTATTGCTTATCGCCTCAACCAGGGCGGTTTGGTGGGGTTGTATCTGCTCGAAGAGCGCGCCGATGTTGTCGTCTTCAAGGGGAGGTAAGTTCATGCTGCTACTACCTCGTTGTAACCCCCAGTGCACCTCATCCCAGAGGCTGGTTAGGTTTTTTAGGGCGACGATATCGTTTTGGTTGTGGGTCATCAGGGCACGGTAGGCGGTCTTCACAATCTTTTGACTGAGCATCCGTTGCCGTCCGGCTAGGTTTACAACACGCTCATCGTACATCTTCTCGCGGATGCTGTTCTGAATAATCAACTGGTTGCCAAGGGTGAGGGCTAGCGTAGCGGCAAACACCAGCCAATAAAGCCTTCGGTGGCGACTGAATGAGTACGGTCGGGCGGTATGGTACGTTGGCGAAGAGGGCTCGTTCATAAAAAATAGGCGACTCGCTGGGCTACTTACGCAACAAAAACGCCTCCGACCGGGTAAGGATAACGTGCTTTGTCCCGCCCACGGTGTGGAAGGTAAGAGATCGCCTCAAATTGTCGTTAGCGCGACGCGGCTACCGCATCAGTAAGTATAAGTACCGCAAAAATCCGGTAGTTTAGCGCAGCGCCCGAATAGAAAATGCTGCTAATACCTTGAAAATCAGTGCCCAACCCGTGACACCCACGTACGTACTGGGGGTAGATGCCGCCTGGACGGCTCATCATCCTTCGGGGATAAGTTTGCTACAACGATCGGCCGACGGTTCGCTGGTGGTGCTTAAGGTAGCCCGCTCGTACCGCGAGTTTCTGGAGGAAGGCCGCATCGACTGGTTCGCAAAGCCTAATGCTTCGCCGCCGCTGCTTGGTAAGGTGCTAAGGCACTGTGCCGACCGAGGCTGGCCGGTGGGGGTGGTGGCTTTGGATATCCCGCTGGCCCCCGAACCCGTGCGGGGCTACCGGGAAGCCGACCGGGCGCTCACCCGCACCTACGCCGGGCGGGGTGCCCCAGTGCACAGCCCTACCCCCGAACGGCCGGGCGCAATCTCTGACCTAATCTACGAACAGCTAACCAACGCAGGACTTCGCTGGGCAGGGGCGCAGGCCGTGCTCAACCAACCGTCGTTCATCGAGGTGTACCCGCACGCTGCCATCATCGAGCTGTTTGGCTACGCCTACCGGTTTCCGTACAAAGTGCACCGGCGGGGACAGTACTGGCGCGATGACCCTCCCGCGGTGCGGCACCGCAAGTCAATCCGCAACCTGTTAGAGCTTAAGCAAAAAATTACCGACTACGTAACCTTTGCTCCGGGGGCAGGACTTCCCGAACTGGCCCCGGAGCAGTTGTACTCGCTGGCTTTTCTAAAGGGATACGAAGACGTGCTTGATAGTTTAGTGTGTGCGCTGAGTGGTTGGGCCTATGCTATCGGACGAGCGACTGCCTACGGAGATCAGGACGCGGCTATTTGGGTGCCCAATCGCCTGGGTAGCTACTAAAAACGAACGAACTGCTTTTATTACAGCGGTAATTGCGGCCAATACCTCGTGTTTTACTATTTTGCTAACGTACTGCCCGTCCAGAAGTAGCCTTGTTCGTGGATTATTGATAGAACCCTTTATAGTAACTTCTAACTAACCCCCCCCGATTATGTCGACAAAAATCACCAGCATCGATGGTATTGGCGTACAGCTACAGAAAAAGCTAGCCAAGGCCAACATCCGTTCCGTAGAAGGTCTGCTTAAAGAAGGCTGCACTAAAAAAGGACGCAAGTCCATCGCCGAAACCTCGGGCATCGACGAAAAGAAACTGCTCGACCTCGTGAATATGGCTGATTTGTTTCGCATTAAAGGAGTGTCTACGCAGTACGCCGAACTGCTCAAAGCATCGGGGGTGGATACAGTCAAGGAACTGCGTACGCGCAAGCCCGAAAATTTGCAGGTGAAGATGGCCGAAACCAATCAGAAGAAGAAGCTCACGCGGGTAGTGCCAAGCGTAAAAATGATCACCAAATTTGTGGAGGGCGCCAAGGAAATTGACCCGATGGTGACGCACTAAGGTGCCGACCCAAACCGCTTTTAGAGCCATCTTACCCAGATGGCTTTTTTTGTTACTTTAGCCTTATGAAGTTGGTACGATTTGCTGTATTAATCAGTTCTATTCTCCTACTCGGGCGCTGTAGCCCTGGCGCCGAAGAGATTCCCCAGAAATCGGGAGCTACCCTGCGCAACGTGGTTGTTATCATCGGCGATGACCACGCTACCTCGGCGCTGGGGGCCTACGGCAACGACCTGATCCACACCCCGAACCTCGACCGCCTGGCGAGCCAGGGAACCACTTTTTTGCGAGCCTACGCCAACTCCCCGGTGTGCACGCCCTCGCGGCAGTCGCTGCTTACGGGGCGCTACCCCCACGCCGCCAGGGTCACGCTGCTGCGCACCGCCCTGCCCAGTGAGCAGGTGACACTGGCAGAGCACCTCAAGGAGCAGGGCTACCGCACTGGGGTAGTAGGGAAGACGCACTTCAACAGTGACCTGCCGCACGGCTTCGATACACTGGTGCAGCGCGCCGATTACCACCGGCTCAAAAACCAACTCTCCCCGCGTACCCTGCCCGATTCCATCCGTACGCGCAAAATGCCCTGGCGGCCCTTCAAAGACCCCGCCCGGCTGTGGCTCAACGCCGACGCGCTCCCCGACACCACCTACGATGCCGACAGCGAAGGTACTTACTTAGCCCAGCAGGCAATCAACTTTATTCAGGATAACCAGGATACCTCATTTCTGCTGTGGCTAGGTTTTTACGAGCCTCACTCACCCTTCAATTTTCCGATCGAATACGCTGAGAAGTATGACCCAGCCGACATGATATTGCCCGAGACGTCAGCGGAAGATGCTTGCTGGGTGCCCGAGGTATTTCGCGATTTGTCGAAGGAAGACAAACGGGGTGTGGTAGCCGCCTATTACAATTCGGTAGCGTACCTGGATAAGAACGTGGGCCTGGTGCTCGAAGCGCTGCGGAAGGCTGGATTAGATGAGAATACGCTGGTAATCTACCTGGGCGACCACGGGTACCTACTGGGCGATCACGGTCGCTTTGAGAAGCACATGATGTGGGAACCCGCCGTGCGCGCTCCCTTGATCATGCGAGCGGGAAATCTATTTGCGGCCGACCAGCGTACCGAGGCTCTCACTGAGTTTGTTGACCTGGTGCCTACCGTCACCGAACTTTTGGGTGTGCCCCCGCTCCCTTCCGCCCAGGGCCGAAGTACGGTACCCGTTCTGGCGCACCCGGACACCACGCTGCGCGAGTACGTATTCTCCGAATTTTTGGTTGATAACAAAGCCATGATTCGCAGTGCGCAGTGGAAGTATATTTTCACGTCGGGAAGGCGTGATTTGGGTCAGGGCTACGCTACGGGGTTCGGTCCGTCGGGCGTGCAGGAGCGCCTGTACGACCAGCAGAACGACCCCAGTGAGACCACCAATGTGGCCGACCAGCCCGAAAACCAGGCGGTGCTAATCGAGATGCGGCAGAAAATGCTTACGTTGTTCCGGCAAACCCATCCGAAGGCTGATCAATTGCCTACCGGCTTGTCGGAGCAAGAGCAACTCGCCTGGTTCTGCGAGCCGGTGGAAGAAAATCCAGATTATGGGGAGTAGGAACATCATTGATCACGTTCCTACAATCATCTAACTACCAACGTGGTACATTAAACCGCTATTCACATAACCAAATGATGATTAAAGCACCTTGAATGACAAGTATACCAATTTTCGGACTACGGTATCGGACGTGGTCACAGTGTTGCAGCACTTCAATCAAAATATTTATCACACCGAATTCTGAGGTAAAATTTATTACGCTAAAACGCTAGATGTTCGTTGAGCGGCATCATTGTAATAACCTCCCTGGCAACCCTCAACTGCAATTGTAGGCTGCCGGAGAATTACCAAGACACAAAACAACAATGCAATGCACACAACAACCTATTTCTCATTGATCCTAATTCTTTGGTTTACTGGTATCCTACCTTTATTCGCGCAGGACCACCAACAAACCTTTGACCACCGCCTGTGGATGACGCTCGACCGACTCACCGGCTCCGATGTGTCACCGGTATTTACCCCTGAGTTCATTCTGGCCGACGTGACGCTGGACCCGGATTATCCCCGCCGGTTCTACAATTTTAGTGGCGACTTATCAGGACGCTACATTGAGGTGATGTCACTCTTCCCCGAGCAGGCAGGAAACGTGAACCTGGATAGCCTAGTGCAGCAACTGCTTCGTTACCAACGACCCGATGGGCGATTTGGCGACGCTAGCCTGGAGTTTACCGCTGAGCAGATCGGGGGCGAGCACATGGCGCTGCTGTGGGGCAACGGCCGCCTGCTGGTGGGACTGATGCAGTTCTACGAACGCAGCCAGGATAAGCAAGTGCTAATTGCCGGACGCAAGTTGGGTGACTTTTTCCTGCAAACCTACGAAGCTTGCGCCACTCCGGCAGTGCGGGAGAAATTGAAGGACTTCGGAGCGAAGGGGATCATTTGCTTCACCCAGTATATTGAGGGGCTGGTGATGCTCTCGAAGCACAGCGGTGACCCGCAGTACGCCGAAGTTGCGGCCCGGGCGTACCCGGTGTTGCCCGACCGCGGACAGCAGCATACCCACGGGTACTTGTCGACGCTGCGCGGGGTGCTCGATTTGTACGAATACACCCAGGATGCGGAGCACCTACGCTACGTGCGGCAGGCCTACGACAACCTGGTAGAATCCGACGACTACACGGCGTTCGGGGCGGTGCACGAGTACTTTGGGGGTAAGGGCAACCGCGACGAAGGTTGCTCTACCGCTGATTTTATGCGGCTTAGCTTCCACTTATACCGACTCACCGGCGAGCCGGAGTACCTGGAGCGCGGTGAGTTCGCTCTCTACAATGCGTTTTACTTTAACCAGTACTTTACTGGTGATTTTGGCAGCCACTTCATCAGTGAAGAGGGCGCCCGGCCCGCCGCACTGATGGCCTCGTGGTGGTGCTGCACCATGCACGGACTGCGCGCGATGCACGACGTAAAGCATAACTACCTTGTCACCACTACTCCGGCGGGCAAACGGGTAGAAATGTACCTGGAGACTACTTACCAAGACGATGGCCTCGCCTTCACCATTGATCAGGACGGAAAAAGTAACGATCGCTATTCGTATACGCTAACCATCGACAAGGTCAACAGCTCCACGCAACTAGCACTGCGAAGACCGGCGTGGGCCACGGCGATGCGGGTTTCTCAAGGTGATTCGTCGGTAGCGGCTTCGTCCGACGATGCCTACCTCACGCTGGCGCAGCCCGTGGAGAGCGGCGACACGATTAAGATTGAGTTATCCTACCGAAAGATTATTCTCACCGACCAGGGCCAGCAGGTAAGTCCGGAAGAACTGAGCAAGCAACCGGTCAGCGGAGTGCTACAGTATGGTCCTTACCTGATGGGAGCGGACGGGTATGTAGACCCTACTTTCTTAGCCGAACCCAGCAGCAACGTGGTGTTCGCCGGTAGCTTAGAACCGGTCGCCGCTGATCTGGAGAGCGTGGTCCAGTCCGATGTGGCCATCACCGCCCAGTACCAGCACGGGGGCTATCCTTCCCAGCTGTCTACCTGGCTGCTGCCCATCGCGCAGCAAACCTTCACCCGACACGGTCCGCTCAAGATGCGCATGGACTTTACGACGGGGGTTCCCCGGCAAAACGACCAGGAAATGCTCAATCCCTGGCAGCCCTACAAATAAAATCACCGGGAGGACAACCACCACTCCTGCTTTGCTCACTCTTTATCAGCAACCTATGTTCACCCATCGCCTTCTGTTTCTGCTACCCCTTGCCACTAGCTTTCTACTGAGCTGCCAATCGCAGTCTGCCGACGAAGCTAACGTTATCTCCGACGTTCCGCCCAACATTATCTTCTTGCTTACCGACGATCAGCGCTGGGATGCGGCGGGGTTTATGGGCAACGACATCGTGCAAACCCCGCATCTGGACAGTTTGGCTGCTCAGGGGACGGTGTTCGAAAACGCTTACGTCACGACGGCTATTTGTGCGATCAGCCGCGCTAGTATTCTCACGGGGCAGTACGCGAGTCGGCACGGAGTGCTGGATTTCGACACTTCGTTGAGCGATAGTGCGTTTCGGCAGACGTACCCCGCGCAGTTGCAGCAGGCGGGCTACTACACCGGTTTTGTGGGCAAGTACGGCATTGGCACGCTGGATTCGGTAACGGCGCGGCAGCGCTTCGACCAGTGGTACGGTTTTAACGGGCAGGGCCAGTACGAGCATACCGATGAGGACGGGAACTACCGCCACCTGACAACCATCATGGGCGATGAGTCACTCGCCTTTCTGGGAAACGTACCGAGTAACAAACCCTTCTGCCTGTCGGTGAGCTTCAAGGCTCCGCACGTGCAGGATGTAGACCCCCGGCAGTTTGTGTACGATACGGCCTACACCGAGTTGTACGCCGAGGCTACGATTCCAGTGCCCGAAACGGCCGATCCGCGCTACTTTGAGCAGTTGCCGGAGTATCTGCAAACTTCCGAGGCGCGTCACCGCTGGCAGAGGCGCTTTGCTACCCCGGAGGCCTACCAGGAGTCGGTGAAGGGTTACTACCGCCTGATTACGGGCGTCGATGGCGTTGTCGGGCGAATTAGAGATGCGCTGCGGCGGCTGGGGCGGGCCGATAACACCGTGATTGTGCTAATCGGCGATAACGGCTTCTACCTGGGCGAGCACGGCTTGGCCGGGAAGTGGTACGGCCACGAAGAGTCGATTCGGGTGCCGCTGCTCTACTACGATTCTCGGCGGCCCGAAGCGCAGCGCCGTGATGAGATCGCCCTCAACGTTGACATTGCCCCAACCTTGTTGGAAGCGGCGGGAGTGTCGGTGCCCTCGGAGATGCAGGGACGCAGTCTGTTGCCGCTCATTCGGGGAGAAAAGCCGGAGGATTGGCGCACGGATTTCTACTACGAGCACGCCTTCGACGTGCAGAAGCTGATTGACGAAGGAAGAATTAGCCCCGAGCGATTGTGGCCGATTCCGCGCTCGGAAGGAGTGGTGTCGCTCGACTGGAAGTATCTGCGCTACTACGACTACCCATCGCCGAACGAGGAGCTGTACAATTTAGCCGATGATCCGCAGGAGACTACTAATTTAGCCAACGATGCAGCGCACCAAGCGGAGAAGGACCGGCTGGTGCAGCGGATGAACGCGTTGCACGAAGCAGCAAAGTAAGCAATAAAACCTAACCCTTTTTCTGACTATCTATGTGGATTTTATTTGCTGGGTGTATTTCAGATTGTCGCGATAAGCGATTAACTTGGGTAAAAGTAACTAAAAAGCCACAGTGATGACCAAAGAAGAGTTTTTAGCCATAGCTTCCACTAAATACGATAAAATCGAGCAATTGG
>JBASAY010000066.1:0-35614 GCA_049650865.1 Tunicatimonas sp. | reverse complement strand
ATCCTATCGGTATCAAAACTACCCCACAGGAAGTGGACTCTCAGCGCATTCAGACGCATCCCGCTGTACCGAAACTATGCTACAGAATATGCGCCTAGTTGAGTACTTTATTTTACCACCATTCCTTAGGTTCTCCTTCGTATTCTTAACAATCACGCAACTACTCTCGGCATGCCATCGGGGGGGGTAGTTCTTTAACTAACGCCTGAATCACTTTATCCGGATAAAACTTTAATCCTATATACTTGGCATCTTGATAGTAGATATGCTTCAAGGTGACCATTCGTCGGGATACTAGTTGCCTTTCCATACGACAATGAAGCCAAAACCTTTTCCTTTTAAAAATGCAAGCGTACATTTATACGTTAATTATACGTATAATCTACGACTATGAGAAAGTGCCCCTCCTGTGGCGAACCGGTGCAGGGAAGAATCGACAAGCGGTTCTGCTCCCCCTACTGCAAATCAGCCTACCACTACCAACAGAACCGCGACCGCTCGGATAACTTGTTCAAACGGATTGATAACCAGCTAAAGCAAAACCGTCGCATCTTGAAAAAGTACAACAAAGCAGGGAAGGCGACCGTGCGAACCGAAGTGCTAGGGCGTGTTGACATATAGATTAACGAGAGATTTTGAGGACGGTTTTCGTCTGATTAAGGCGCTTGAGAAGCGCGATACTGAGGCATCGGGCGCCGAAAGCAACGCAGAACAGGTGGAAAGCGTACCAAAATCGCCGTTTAGGTTATATATCAACACGCCCTAGAGCAAGCGGGCTTTTTTACCCAAGTACTTTACCCACTACCGCAGCGGCGGACCGCTGGAAGGCACAAAATGGAAACGTGTACCTGTTCTGCTACGAATACGGATTTATGAAGCAGCAGGGGAACGGCAAAAGCAAGTACGTGCTCATACAGTGGCAGCCCTACATGCGGTGACACAGTAGCCGGAAAACCGACCGAAAGAATACGCTACAACCCGAAAAAATGCCTATCTTGCCGTCTTAAAAATCAATCTACACGGACCCTACCTATCTCTCTATGGCCGCTGGCGAAAACGAGAACATCATCCCCATCAATATCGAGGACGAAATGCGCGGAGCCTACATCGACTACTCCATGTCGGTGATCATCTCCCGGGCGCTGCCCGACGTGCGCGACGGACTCAAACCCGTGCACCGGCGCGTGCTCTACGGCATGCTCGATCTGGGCCTTACCCATAATAAAGCCCACAAAAAGTCGGCCCGTATCGTGGGCGAAGTGCTCGGCAAGTACCACCCCCACGGCGACTCCTCAGTATACGATTCTATGGTGCGCATGGCCCAGCCCTGGTCGTTGCGTTACATGCTGGTCGACGGGCAGGGTAACTTTGGCTCGGTCGACGGTGACTCTCCGGCGGCCATGCGCTACACCGAAGCCCGGCTGCAACGCATTGCCGAAGAGATGCTGGCCGACATCAACAAGGATACCATTGATTACCAGCCCAACTTCGACGACTCGCTCGAAGAGCCGGTTTGTTTGCCAGGCAAAGTGCCCAACGTGCTGGTGAACGGTACCTCGGGCATCGCCGTGGGCATGGCCACCAACATGCCGCCCCACAACCTGAGCGAAGTGGTCGACGGCATCAGTGCTTACATCGATAATCCCGAGATCACCATTAGCGAGCTAATGCAGTACGTCACCGCCCCCGACTTTCCCACCGGGGCCATTATCTACGGCTACCAGGGAGTGAAATCAGCTTTCGAAACGGGCCGCGGACGGGTGGTGCTGCGGGCCAAGGCCGAGATTGTCGAGACCAAAACCGGTAAGATTCAGATCATCGTTACCGAAATTCCTTACCAGGTAAACAAGGCGGCGATGATCGAGAAGACCGCGGCGATGATTAACGATAAGCGCATCGAGGGCATCACCGGGCTGCGCGACGAATCGGACCGCAACGGTATGCGCATCGTCTACGACCTGCGGCGCGACGCCATTCCCAATGTGGTGCTCAACACCCTGTTCAAGTACACCCAGTTGCAGTCATCGTTTGGCGTCAACAACGTGGCGCTGGTGCGGGGGCGGCCCGAAACGCTGAATCTCAAACAGATCATCGGCCACTACGTAGACCACCGGCACGACGTGGTGGTGCGGCGCACCCAGTACGAACTGGCCGAAGCCGAGCGGCGGGCGCACCTGCTGCAGGGCTACCTCATCGCCCTCGACAACATAGACCGCGTCATTGAACTCATCCGCGGTTCGCGTGATCCCGAGACCGCTCGCAATGGCCTGATCAGTGAGTTTGAGCTGACCGAAATTCAGGCGCGCGCTATTCTCGACATGCGCCTGCAGCGACTCACCGGACTGGAGCGCGAAAAGATTGAGGCCGAGTACGCCGAGGTGCTCAAGCAGGTGGCCTACCTCAACCAAATTTTGGCCGAGCGAGAGCTACGCATGCAGATTATCAAGGATGAACTGCAGGAGCTTAAGGACAAGTACGGCGACGAGCGGCGCACCAGCATCACCCACAGTGCCGACGATATCGACATTGAGGACATGATTCCCAACGAGGCGATGGTGATCACCATCTCGCACCAGGGCTACGTGAAGCGCAACCACATAGATGAGTACCGTACCCAGGCCCGCGGTGGGGTGGGCTCGCGGGGCGTATCTTCTAAAGACGACGACTTTACCGAGCACCTGTTCGTGGCCCACACCCACAACTACCTGCTCATCTTCACCGAACTGGGACGGGTGTTCTGGCTCAAGGTGTACGCCATTCCCGAAGCCGGAAAATCGGCCAAGGGGCGCGCCATCCAGAACCTGATTCAGATCACGGCCGACGACTCAGTGCGGGCGGTGATCAACGTGAAGAGCCTGAGCGATGCCGACTACCTGAGTAACACTTACCTGATGATGTGCACCGTGAGCGGCACCATTAAAAAGACTTCGCTGGAAGCCTACTCGCGCCCGCGCGTAAACGGCATCAACGCCATCAGCATCAACGAGAACGACCGCCTGTTCGACGTAAAACTCACCGATGGGCAGTCGGACGTGCTGCTGGCGGTGCGCTCGGGACGCGCCATTCGCTTCAACGAGCAAGACGTGCGACCCATGGGACGCAACGCGGCCGGAGTGCGGGGCATCACCCTGGAGGACGAGCACGACCGGGTGGTGGGCATGGTTACGGTAAGTGATTTAAGCCGCTCGCTGCTGGTGGTTTCGGAGAAAGGATACGGTAAAAGATCAGCTATCGAGGACTATCGTATAACAAAAAGGGGGGGTAAAGGGGTTAAGACCCTGAACATTACGTCTAAGACCGGCGCGGTGGTGTCTATTCTGAAGGTGGCCGACCCCGATGACTTGATCATCGTGAATACCTCGGGCATCATGATTCGGATGCCGGTGGCCGACTTGCGGGTAATGGGACGCGCTACCCAGGGGGTGCGGTTGATCCGCCTGAACGACGGTGACACCATCGCCTCGGTGGCCAAGGTAGAGAACGAATTAATCGAAGAGGAACTAGCCGCCCAGAAGGGTACGAGCGGCGACAGCCAGCCTACGAGCGATGAAGCGGCCCCCTAAAACCGGGTACTATTCATCGTAGGTTGCCAAACTTTTTGTATTTTGCCCTTTAGAATTAAATTAATGTACTATTATTCACTACACACTATGAAAAAATTAGCATCTATCTTTATGGTTCTACTGGCCCTGCAAACCGTTGCGTTCGGGCAGAAGAAGAACGTCCGCAAAGCCGGCAGCGCACTAGACAAAGGCGAACTCGCTGAGGCAAAGGCCCAGATTGATCCGGCCATTAACGATGAGAAAACCAAAGACGACGGTGGCACCTGGCTGCTGTACGGTCGGGTTTATCAGGCAATCGCCGATGACTCTACCAACTCCGTTCAGGCCGACGAGCCCTACCAGAAGGCGATGGAGGGGTACGACAAGGCGATGGAGTTGGAAAAAGAAGGTTCTACTGACTACGCCCAGGCTGAGTTGATGAAGGAGCAAGTGTGGGCCAACGCCGTAAACAAGGGAGCCGCCCTGTATACGGATAAGGACTATACCAATGCCATCACCTACTTCGACGTGGCTAAAATGGCCAAGCCGCAGGACACCACCGCCTACATCTACGCCGGTATTTCGGCCCAGCAGGCTGGTGAGCTGAACGACGCGGCCAAGAACTACGCGTTCTTAGTGGATAGTCTGGACTACAAGAGTGAGGACTTTTACAACAGTCTGATCTACATCTACCTGGTGGAGCAAAAGGACAATGACAAGGCGGTTGACTATCTGCAGAAAGCGCAGGAAGCGTTTCCCGAAAATCCTGACTTCCTGAAGCGGGAAATTACCGTGCTCATCACCAACGAGAAGTACGATGAGGCCCGCGAGAAGCTCTCTAAAGCCATTGAAGCCGAGCCCGATAACGCTATTCTGTACTACAACCGAGGCTACCTTTACGAGCAGATGGGCGACGGTGACCAAGCGGTAGAGAACTACAAAAAGGCCACCGAACTTGATCCTAACTACTTTGACGCTTCATTTAACCTGGCGGCGTATTACTACAATGAGGCAGCCGAAATTCTTCAGGAAGCCAACAACATGGACCTGAAAGAATACGAGAAGCGGGGAAAAGAGATTGAAGATAACGCCATGAACTACTTTGAGAAGGCGTTGCCGCCGCTGGAAAAGTCGCGCGACCTGAAACCCGACGACGAGAAGGTGCTTACCACGCTGCAAACCGTGTACACCCGCTTGGGTATGGACGAAAAAGCCGAAGAGGTGCAGTCTAAGCTAGAGAGTATGTAAGGCTTCACCCCTGAAGCTTTTGCGCATCAGTAACGGTAGCGACGGGCACCTCATCATAAGGGTCCGTCGCTGCTGTATTTATTGACCCCACTGAATGGCCCCCGTGGGACGGCCCCCGTGGGACGGCCCCCGTGGGACGGCCCCACTGAAAGTCCTTCATAATCAGTTCCGCACCCTTCCGCCCTTAATTCGACCGATCTCCCCAATCGTTATCTAAGTAGCCTTCTATGAAAGCAGATTCTACCGACCCAACCGTAGAAAGTCCGCTGCCCGAACCTATCGGACCGCAGGCCTTTGGGCACCCCCAGGGACTTTACTACCTGTTCTTCGCCGAGCTCTGGGAGCGGTTTAGTTTCTACGGGATGCGCGCCTTGCTCACCCTGTACATGGTCGACCAGGTGTTTGTAGCGCTAGCCAATCGCGATACGGTGTCGGCCATCGTCTACTCGTCGTACGGCTCGCTGGTGTACGCCTCGCCCATTATTGGAGGGCGCATCGCCGACCAGCTGAATGGCTACCGGCAGTCTATCATGCTGGGGGGCATCCTGATGGCAGTGGGGCACTTCGTCCTGGCTATCGAGAATAACACTGCTTTCTTTCTGGCACTGGCCTTTATCATCGTCGGCAACGGCTTCTTCAAACCCAACATCTCCACCTTTGTGGGGGCGCTGTATCCCGATGGCGACACCCGCAAAGACTCCGGATTCACCATCTTTCACATGGGGATCAACATCGGAGCGTTTCTGTCGCCCCTGGTGTGCGGCTGGCTGGGCGAAGCGTACGGGTGGCACTGGGGCTTCGGGCTGGCGGGAGTAGGCATGCTGGCGGGAGTGTTCTTCTTCTGGCAAGGCATTAAGAAAGGAGTGTTTATGGACCACGGACTGCCGCCGCATCCCGAGAAGTTGCACGAAAAGGTGGCGGGCATCTCACGGCAGTACTGGATTCCTATTCTGTCGGTGGCCGCGGTGCCGGTAATTGCCTGGTTGCTTTCTTCCTACGAGTTCATCGCGAACGGCTCCACGATTCTTGGCGAAGTAACCGTCGTTAACGTAATCTTTTACGGACTGAGCGTCTTTATACTGGGCTATCTTTCGTACGTGATCTACCAGCTGCCGCCGGTGGCTCGTAAGAAGATGATCGTAGCGGTGCTGCTCACGGTCTTTATGACGCTCTTCTGGGGGTTTCACGAGCTTTCGGGCAACATCATCACCTTATTTTCGGCCCGCAACGTGGACCTGTGGTTGATGAACGCTGCCCAGACCAATGCACTTAACCCCCTATTTATCATTCTGCTGGCGGTACCCATCTCGTCTTTGTGGGTTTTCTTATCTAAGAAGGGAGTGAACCCCCGCACGCCCTATAAGTTCGCGGCCGGACTCGCGCTGCTGGGGTTGGGCTACTACCTGCTGTTTCTAAGCGAAAACTTCGCCAGCCCCGAGGGGACCGTTCCCTTTGTGTTTCTCATTCTGCTGTACCTCTTCATGTCGCTGGGTGAGCTGTTTACCTACCCGGTGGGCTTGTCCAAGATCACCGATTTGTCGCCCCGAACGATTGTCGCTTTTATGATGGGTGTGTGGTTCTTATCGTCGGCCTACGCTTTCCAGATTGTGGGCTTCGTGGGGCAGCAACTGGCTATTGATGAAATTGATACCGGGGCGGGGGGGGAGGTTACCGCCCTGGATACCCTGTACCGCTACACCCAGGGCTTCGAGTCGATTGCCTACGTGGCGATGGGTGGCGCGCTGCTGGTGGTGGTACTGTCGCCCCTGCTTACGCGCTGGATGGACGATGTGCACTAAACTGTGTCTGATAAGCGCTTTTCTCGCCTAAGGGTATTTATCAGACATAGCCTAACCGCGGTTCTTTGCTTAAAATTGGTGTTGTATCGCAAACTTTCTAATTTCGCTGCATGCGGGTATTCACCTTTCTGCTCTCTTTGTTGCTCACGATTGCCCTGGTGGTAGCGCTGAGCTGGCGCATTGCCCCCCTTCCGCCATTGGGACCTTTTCTTGACCCCTTTCACGGTTTCTGGCAAAACGCGCAGGGCGAAGACCTTGGGTTCGATGCCAACCTGGCCATTGCTGACCTGCAGGCGCCGGTAACGGTGCGCTACGACTCGCTGCTTATTCCGCATATTTTCGCGCAGAACGATGCTGACCTGTACCGCGCTCAGGGTTACGTGCAGGCCTCGTTGCGCTACTGGCAGATGGACCTGGTGGCGCGCGTAGCATCCGGCCGCTTGTCGGAAGTGCTGGGAGAGCGCACGCGCGAGTTCGACCGGGGGCAGCGGCGCAAGGGACTTACCTTTGCGGCCGAAAAGGCGCTGCGCATGATAGAAGAAGACCCCGTTGCCAGCACCGTGATCGCCGCCTACACCGAGGGAATAAATAGCTACGTGAACAGTCTGCGCTACGAAGACTGGCCCGTAGAGTACAAACTTCTCGACTACGCGCCCGAACTGTGGACACCCCTGAAAACGGCGCTGCTGCTCAAGTACATGGCCGACGACCTGGCGGGCTTCGATGAAGACCTGGAAAATACCAACGCCCTACGCCTCTTTGGTAAAGACCGCTTCGACCTGCTGTACCCGCAGTACTACCCGGACGCTGAGCCCGTGATATCTGCCGACCGGGTGTGGGACTTCGAGCCGCTTACGCTAGACACTCCCACGGTATCGTACGCCGACAATGAGCTAGTGACCAAAGTGCTTCCCAAGCCCAACCCCGACAACGGTAGCAACAACTGGGCGGTAAGCGGTAGCAAAACCGAGTCGGGCCATGCCATCCTGGCCAACGACCCGCACCTGCAGCTAAACCTGCCCAGCATCTGGTTTGTGGTGCAGCTCCAGACTCCCGACCTAAACGTGCTGGGAGCTACCCTGCCCGGCTCGCCCGGTGTAATTATCGGGGCCAACGATTCTATCGCCTGGGGAGTAACCAACGCCACGCGCGACGTGCGCGATTGGTACAAGATCACCTTTAGCGACGCGCAACGCAACGAGTACCTTTTCGACGGCCGCTCGCTCAAGGCGCAGTCTCGGGTGGAAGTGATTGATATTCGCGGTGCCGAAACGTTCTACGACACGGTGATGTATACCCACTACGGCCCGGTGGTGTACGACCGGGGCTTCCCCGCCGACACCATTGACAACCCCGAGCGCAACTACGCCATGAAGTGGCCCGCCCACGACCCCTCCATGGAGATCATGACGTTCTACTACCTGAACCGGGCGAACAACTACGAAGACTACCGGCAGGCGCTGCGCTACTACGCTACCCCCGCCCAGAACTTTGCTTTTGCCTCGGTGCGGGGCGACATCGCGCTGAGTGTGCAGGGTAAGTTTCCGGCCAAGTGGCCCGGCCAGGGGCAGTTTCTGATGGACGGTAGTCGGCCGGAGCACGAGTGGCAGGCCTTCGTTCCCTTCGAGCACAACGCCTACGAACGCAACCCCTCCCGTGGATTTGTCAGCTCAGCCAACCAGGTGCCGGTCGACCCGCAGTATCCCTACTTTTTTTACGACAAAGGCTACGAGCACTTCCGCAACCGCCGAATCAACGACCGCCTGGCGGCCATGAAGCGCATCACGCCCGAAGACATGATTGCCCTGCAGGGGGACAACTACAACCAAAAGGCCGCCGACGTACTTCCCCTTATGCTAGACAGCCTGGATGCCAGCCAGCTGCGGGGCGAGCAGCAGGAGCTCTACAAGCTACTGCGCAGCTGGAACTACCAGAACGATCGGAACCAACGGGCGCCTACCGTTTTCTCGATGTGGTGGCGTCAGCTTAAGGATGCCCTGTGGGATGAGATGGAGGGTAAATCAGTGACGCTGGTAACCCCTACCGACGCCGCTACCATTCACTTCCTGCAGGCCCACCCTCAAGACACGATGGTAGACCGGCAGAGCACCACCTACCGAGAAACCGTTAACGACCTGCTGATGGAGTCGTTTGCCGCTACCGAACAACAACTACGCGATTGGTCGGCCGAAAACAGTGTCTCGTACACCTGGCAGAACTACAAGGCCACCAGCATCCAGCACATGCTGCGCTTGGCTCCGTTCGGCGTATACGATTTACCCATCGGAGGAGGGCGGGGCATCGTAAACGCAACCAGCGAGCGGCACGGCCCCTCGTGGCGCATGGTAGTGGAGCTAAGCGACCCGATCAAGATGTGGGGAGTGTACCCCGGGGGGCAGTCGGGCAATCCGGGCAGCGCCTACTACACCAATCAGGTGGACGACTGGGCCGCCAACCAGCCCTACCGGCTGGCGAAGCTAGCGAGCCCCGACGACGCCAGCGGAATCCTTTTCACCCAAACCCTTTCGCCCCCCGACGCCGACTAACCCTATGAGATTTATTTTCAAAATAATTGTAATTGTTGCTTTGTGCTACGTTGCCGAACTCTTCCTGCCGTGGTGGATAGTAGCCGTGGTGTCGTTCGCCGTAAACGTGGCTCTTCCCACCCGAGGGGGCACGGCCTTCTTAAGTGGCTTTTTGGGGGTGGGATTACTTTGGTTAGGTATGGCCTGGCTGATTAACTCTCAGTCGGGAGGTAGGCTTACTGAGATGGTAGCGGGCATCTTCGAATTGTCTAATCCGATCTGGATGATTGCCCTAGCGGGCGGAGTGGGGGGCTTGGTCGGCGGATTTGCCGGACTGAGCGGAAGTTTGCTGAGAAACTTGCGCCGCAGCGAAGAAGTAAAGGGCAGTTACTACGCTTAACTCGATTAGGCAGCGCCACTGATTACCGGAGCCCGTTCAGTGGTAGGCGCTACGGAAGCGGGTTCGTAAGAAGGGGCCGGAGCCAAATCGCCGGGGTTGGCGTGGTATACCTCCTTGGCCTGCGAATCACGAAGCCGGTAGTACTTTTCTAGCAAGCCGTTGGCGCGCTCCAGCGGAATGGCCGAGTGCGTACCGTTGGCATTCACAATCCGAATTACCGGAATGCAATTGCGGTTGGCACTAAGTACCGTAGACTCGTAGTTGCGACCGAAGTAGATCAGGAAAGGCTCTTCGGTAAAGAAAATGAATCTCTTGATGTCGGTATGATTTCTCTCCATAGGTTGAGGTAGCTTAGTGTTTACAAGGTAGAGAATAACGATTGCAAAATAAACCGAAACGGGCTATTTCGCGCACTAACTTCTAATAAGCGCATTTAATCATGCTCACTCCCAATTCCTCAAAGTGCAATTAGTCCCAGAAACAAAATACACCACTGATAACTATCCATCGGAGGGCATCGGCGTGATAATCACGGGCATACTAACCAGATCACGAAAGTCTTCACCTGACTCTTTGATGTCCTCATCCACGTCTTCGTAGTACCACACCACCGACACCTCACCGTGCTGCTGGTGCAGCTTCTCTAGCTGCCGAAAGATATCAATAAGACATTTTGAGGAGCTAGTGTTGAAGTATTCCAAACGAATGACCAGGCGAGTTACCGGCGGCGGATTTTTCCGGTACTCGTCGATCCACTGCATCAGCGGATTATAAAAGGCAACCGAGTTCTCAGGGATGGACCGCCCCTTGAGTTCCAGATGGCCCCGGTCCGCGTCGAAAGCGACGTCGGGAGTCTTGGACGTTGGGGGAATGTACAGGCTGTTCATAGTGGGCTTATAAAATAAGTAGAGGGTGCTGAGCGAACGCACCAAACGTACGCAATCTATCTAAATACTACCAAAAGCGCCACAAAAGTCGGTGAATCGTCTGCGTTGATTCCCCGGCGAAAGGTTGGGTTACGGGCAACCTTTTGTTGTCGGGGAGGGTTCTAGTGGAAGTCACCCTTACCTAACAACCTAGCGCAATGGCTAAAGTCACCGTGGGGCGGCGCGTCCATTTTAACGCCGCGCACCGTCTGCACCATCCCGATTGGTCCGACGAAAAGAACGAAGAGGTATTCGGACTGTGTAGCAACAAAAACTACCACGGTCACAACTACGATCTTATCGTTCGGCTAACCGGCACCCCCGACCCCGATACTGGCTTCGTATACGACATGAAACGCCTGAAGGATTTGGTGGGCGAGTTAGTACTGAATAGGTTCGACCACCAGAACCTAAACCTCGATACGGAAGAATTTAAAAACCTTAATCCTACTGCCGAGAACATCGCGGTGGTGATTTGGAATATCCTGCGCCCCCACCTCGATGAGGCTCTGGCGCTGAACGTAACCCTTTATGAAACTGAAAGAAATTTTGTTGAATACTCCGGATAAGCACTCGGTAGAGGACCCTACCGAAGACGATGTGCACCAAATTAATACGTTAGAAACGCCCCTGCGTCCCGATGCTTTCGACAAGAGCGATCAGGAGAAGATAGATACCATCGCCAAGCACTTTCGGGAGATTATGCTTACGCTAGGGCTAGACCTTACCGACGATAGCCTGCAGGGTACCCCCGAGCGGGTAGCCAAAATGTACGTTACCGAAATCTTCAGTGGCCTGCACCCTGACAATAAGCCTATCCCTACGCTCTTCGAGAACAAGTACAAGTACCAGAAGATGCTGGTAGAAAAGGATATCACCTTCTTCTCGAACTGTGAGCACCATTTTGTGCCGATCATCGGCAAAGCCCACGTCGCCTACGTGTCGAGTGGCTACGTGATTGGACTCTCTAAAATTAACCGGATTGTGCAGTACTTCGCCAAGCGCCCCCAGGTGCAGGAGCGCATGACCGTGCAGATTGCCAACGAACTCAAGGAGGTGCTTAAGACCGAAGACGTGGCGGTGGTGGTGGATGCCTCGCACCTGTGCGTTTCGTCGCGGGGAGTGCAAGACACCAGCAGCCTGACGCTCACGGCGCACTACAGCGGTATTTTTGAGGAGGATATGCGCAAGCAGGAGTTTTTGAACTACGTAAACATGTCGAAGTAATGGCTGATTCTGATAAAACGATTTTGGTGGTAGGAGGTACTTCGGGCATCGGTAAGGCGGTGGTGAGCGATCTGCTCGCGAAAAACACCCGGGTGATCGTGGCCTCCCGCCGCAAACCCGACGACTCGGTAGCTAGTCAGGTGGAGTATATTTCCCTGGACGTGACCGACCCGGGCGATGCTCTGTCGGCGCTGCCCGATACCCTGCACGGACTGGTGTACGCCCCCGGCAGTATCAATCTAAAACCCTTTACCGCCCTTAAACCCGAGGACTTTCTGGCGGACTTTGAGTTAAACGTACTCGGAGCGGTTCGCGTAATCAAGGCGGCATTAAAGCCGCTCCGGGCCGCTAAGGGGGCCAGCGTCGTACTTTACAGCACGGTGGCCGTTCAACTAGGACTCAACTACCACACCAGTGTGGCTACCGCCAAAGGAGCCCTCGAGGGTTTGGGGCGCTCACTGGCCGCAGAGTTGGCCTCTAAGCAGGTGCGGGTGAACCTAATTGCTCCTTCGCTTACCAACACCCCGCTGGCCGAAAACCTCCTGGCTACCGACGAGAAGAAGGAAGCCTCACGAAAACGCCACCCCCTTGGCCGCTACGGGGAGGCTGAGGATATCGCCCGCGCTACGGTGTTTCTACTGTCTGAGGATAGCAACTGGATTACCGGACAGGTACTGCACGTAGACGGCGGCATGTCGACCCTAAAGCCGCTATAGGTAGGCTGGGTTGGTTCAATACTACCGGTTACATCTCACCCTTCTCAACCAACCTCGATAATACGTTATTGGCAGAATGTCAGCTTAGCGACCACTACGCAACTTCTAGCGCTCAATTAGGCAAATTCAATAAATTCTGCTATCATTAGTAGTTAGAAACCGCTTTGATAAGTACTATTTCATCTTTTTTGAGCTATACTTAAGTAATTTTTTGGCGTTTTATTGTATATATCATACATAAGTGATATTTTGCATACGTATTATTTAATTGAACGGACATGGATAACTTGTATTCTTTTCACCGACTGTCATTAGAAGAACGAACGCAGTACATTTTAGGAAACGGTATGCTCTTGTGCAGCCGGTACTTTGCCGGACGGAAGGTTTTCTTATATCACACCGGTAAATTTTACGCCGAAATATGGTTCGACACCCGGAAGAGTAAAGTTTCCAATATCATCCCCTTCACCACCACCAAATGCCTAAAACCTTACCTCGATCTCATCGATATTGCTGACGCTTTCGTCAGCTAAGGTTTCGCTTCGATTGTCACCCTTTTTTGATCCTTCCCTGCTGGTCGTAGTGTAGTTCCCCACTATCCAGCATTTTTCTTAGCCCATTTATTATAGCATCGTTGGTAGCCGACAGCGCGGTGGTTAACGCGTCGGTGGTCATCGGCCCGTCCGCCAGCGCCTCAACAATCTGCTGGTGCACCGCCTCGGGGGGCTGCGGGGCAGGGGACTTACCCGCTCGCCTGACGCGCTCCCGGCAGTGGTCGCACACCCCGCAGTACTCCTGGTACGTTTCGCCGAAGTAGCGCAGTAGCAACTGCGTGCGGCAACGGTGGGGGTGCGTTACGTAGCGTACCACCGACTGCACCCGTTCCCGGTAGTTTTTCTTCCGTTCTTCCAACCCACTGGCCCGCAGGGGCAACTTGGCAGCGTCGAACCGTGGCGTAGTAAACAGCAACTGGGGCTTATCGCGACGGGGAGCGTAGCTTACCACCTCCTGGTCGTGCAGCAAACGCAGCTTTCGGGCAACCTCATCCACGGAGGTGGCTAACTGTGAGGCAATCCGACTTTCCGACACGGTTACGTAGCCGATGTATAACTCGCCCCCGTGCAGTCGTAGCACCAAGTCCAGCAGTGGTTCGTGGGCCGCATTGGCAATCCGGTACTTGTACAGCTCCTGGTAGCTCAACCGAACGTGCAGTTTGGAGGGACTGTGAAACCCCTCGTTGAGCTGCAGAAAGCCCGCCTCTTCCAGGCGCTTCACCGCGTAGTATACTTCGTAGGCAACCAAGCGGTAGGTCTTGGCGAAGTCATCCAGATCAAAATCGTAGGTAGCCAGCATGCTACTCCCCACCGCAATGCGCAGATAATTAGCAATGTTCTGGTACACGGCCCGGAGCGTAGGCATCGACGGAAACGAACGGTCTACTCCCTGTTCCAGTCGCTCCACGTCGTTCTGGTCGTAGAGCACCACCGCGTAGGCCTTATGCTCGTCGCGCCCGGCGCGGCCCGCCTCCTGGTAGTAGGCTTCCAGACTCTCGGGCAGGTCCAGGTGCACCACCGAGCGCACGTCAGGCTTGTCGATGCCCATGCCGAAGGCGTTGGTGGCCACCATCACCCGCGTCTGATTCTGAATCCACGCGTCCTGGCGGGCCGCCCGCTCTTCCCCGTCCAACCCGGCGTGGTAGTAGTCGGCGCTAATATTGTAGCTACTAAGCAGGCGGGCCACTGCTTCGGTGCGCTTCCGGCTGCGTACGTACACCACCGCTGAGCCGGGTACGTTGGTAAGCACCTTGCGCAGGCGCTTCTCCTTGTCTTCTTCGTAGAGCGCCGCGTACGATAGGTTCGAGCGGGCGAAGCTGCGCTGAAACACCTGCCCGTCCTTGAAGGAGAGTCGCTCCTGAATGTCTTGCTTCACGGGCGGGGTAGCCGTAGCGGTAAGGGCCACCACGTTTACGTCGGGAAGCACCGCCCGAAAGTCGGCAATCTCGAGGTAGGCCGGGCGAAAGTCGTACCCCCACTGCGATATACAGTGGGCTTCGTCTATTGCCAGCAGTGCCACGTTCATGCGCTCGACGCGGGCCAGGAACAGGTCGGTTTTAAGGCGCTCGGGCGATACGTACAAGAACTTATAGGTGCCGTACACGCAGTTGTCCAGGCAAAAGTCTATCTCGCGGGCGCTCATGCCGGAGTAGACCGCGGCGGCGGCAATGCGGCGGCGGTTTAGTTGGGTCACCTGGTCGCGCATCAGCGCGATGAGGGGCGACACCACCACGCAGATGCCCTCGCGCAGCAGGGCCGGCACCTGGAAGCAGATACTCTTGCCACCGCCGGTGGGCAGCAGGGCCAGCGTGTCGTGCCCCGCCAGCACCGAAGAAATAATTTCCTCTTGCAACGGCCGAAACTGCTCGTAGCCCCAGTACTGCCGAAGAATAGCGTGCGCTGTCATGCGAAAAATTTGTGACTAAAGGTCTGGTATTGCGCAATATAAACCAACCGACCCGGTTGGGTGTTTAACGACTGTACGTTGGACAGAATTATCAAAACAAAGCACCGAATTATTTATTTGTAATATTAATTACACTACCAGCAGGATAGTAATACTATCTAAAATAGCGCTAGCACTAACTTTGTTGGTTCCACTGCGTACGTACTGCTAAGTTCAACCGATAAATTCTCTCTTTTGTGACTCGCAAACAGGTAATCGCCATTGTGCAATCGTTCGGGGAGGCACTGGAGCACGACGTGTCTAACCAAATTTCGGAGGCCCTTCCGGGGCGGACTACCGAATATACCCCTGATCAGCTTCCTACGTTTATTCACGAGCTTACCGAGACGGGTAGTGCGTCGCGTCTGGTGTTTTTGCCCAATAGCCTACCGGCCGACAATTATCGGGACTTTCTAAAGAAGCTCACTTTTCCGATTCTGGTGTTTCTTCGTGACGGCGGTCGACTTACCCCAACGGTGGTGCGGCTTAATAAGAAAATGAACCCGGTAGCCCACCGGATCACTCCCGAGGGTATTACCCAACTGATTCCCCTCGACGAACTGGAGGGAGAGCCTTACCTGAACGAGCGGGGGGAAGTAATATTTATCACAGCCTTTCCGTTTAGAAGCATTGTAAGTAAAACCGAGGAAGAGAGTGAGCACCTTACCCCGCTAAAGCGTTTGCTTAACCTGCTGGGCACCGAGCGGCGTGATATCGTCTATCTCTACGTGTACGCGGTGGCGGTGGGGATCATCAGCCTATCGCTGCCCCTGGGTACGCAGGCCATCGTAGGGTTTATCTCGGGCGGTATGTGGTTTAACTCAGTGATCCTGCTGATTGCCCTGGTGGTCATTGCCATTGTGGTAGCCGGGGGCTTGCAGATTATGCAGATATCGATGGTAGAGATTATGCAGCGGCGCATCTTCGCTAAAACCGCTTTCGAGTTTGCCCACCGCATACCGCGCATCGACGCCGAATCTATCCTGAAGTACTACGCCCCCGAACTGATCAACCGCTTTTTTGATGTGCTTACCATCCAGAAGGGGCTGCCCAAGCTACTGATCGACATCTCGACGGCCGTCATTCAGATCTTCTTTAGTCTGATTTTGCTGTCGTTTTACCACCCGTTCTTCGTATTCTTCGGAATGCTGTTGGTAGGTTTGCTGGTGCTTATCTTCTACATCACCGGCCCCAAGGGCTTGCGCTCTTCCATTAAAGAGTCGAAGTATAAGTACAAAGTGGTGTACTGGCTGGAAGAACTAGCCCGTACGCTAACTTCATTCAAGGTGGCGGGCACCACCCAACTGCCCATGCAGCGGGTGAGCGAAAACGTGAACAACTACCTTATCCACCGTAAAATACACTTCGGCGTGCTCATCCGGCAGTTCTCCTATATTATTGCCTTTAAAACTTTTATCGTCGGCGGGCTGCTCATTCTAGGCACCGTCCTGGTGATTGATCGGCAGATTACCCTGGGGCAGTTTGTAGCCTCTGAAATTATTATCGTACTCATTCTGGCCGCCGTAGAGAAAATTATCGTCAACATGGACACCATTTACGACATGCTTACCGCGGTGGATAAGATCGGTCACGTTACGGACTTACCTTTGGAAAACAACGGCGGCATCTCGGTGCCTCCTACCTACTTCGAGAAGGGAATTCACATTCGGGTAGAGAAGCTAAGCTACCGCTACCCCGGTACCCAGAAGTACGTGCTCAAGGACATCGACCTAGAGGTAAAACCGGGCGAGCGGGTGTGCATCACCGGCTACAACGGCAGCGGTAAGTCTACCCTGGTCAATATTCTGGACGGGATCTACGGTTCGTACGAAGGTATCGTGACCCTTAACAGCGTTTCGCTGCACAACCTGAACCTAACGGTGCTGCGCGACCACGTGGCCAAGAACGTGTCACAAGAAGATATCTTCGACGGCTCGGTGCTGGATAATGTTACCCTGGGCAAGCCGTTCGTTAGCTACCAGAACGCCATCGATGCGTTGCAGGGAGTGGGCATTCTGGATGATATCAACCGCATGCCCGACGGATTGCACACCGGCCTGATCAGTGGAGGAAAGAATTTGTCGTCGGGCTTGGCCCAGAAGATTATCCTGGCCCGCTGCATCGCCAAGAACCCGGAGGTGATTATCCTGAACGACTTCTTTCAGTTCTTTTCTCAGCTTGAGCAGCGCGAACTCATCGACTACCTTACCGACGAGAGCCACCGCTGGAGCCTGATCATCGTGTCTACCGACCCGACAATCGTAAGTCGCTGCACCAACGTGGTGGTGCTTAAGCAGGGCCAGAAAATCGCTGAAGGTACCTACGAGGAGATCAAAGAGGAACCATTTTTTCAGCAATTGGTGTTCGGTGAACTAACTTCTCCCGAGGCATAGTTATATATTTGCATATGAACCATCGGTTTTAGAATTACTCTATGTTAGACCCTACCAATACGATCCTTCAGGATGAACCGACGACCTACGGACTAGAGTCGATGGACGTTCTCCAGTCGCCCCGGGCCGGACGGGTGCTGGCGCGCTGGGTAGGGGGGATCGGTATCTTCTTGTTTCTGGTGCTGTTTCTTCCCTGGCAGCAGAACATTTCGGCCACCGGCGAGGTAACGGCGCTGTCGCCCGAGAACCGCCCGCAGACCATCCAGTCGGCCATTCCGGGACGTATCGACCGCTGGTACGTGCAGGAAGGCGACTACGTCAACAAGGGTGATACCATTCTGAGCCTTACCGAGATCAAGGATAAGTTTTTTGATCCGGAGTTGCTGTTGCGCCTGGAAGAGCAGGTAATTGCCAAAGAGTCCAGCATCGAATCGAAGCGGCAGAAAGCGCAGGCCCTCCGGCGTCAGATTGAGGCCCTCCAGAATAATCTGGCGCTCAAGCTGAGGCAAACCCAAAACAAAGTGCGCCAGATGGAGCTCAAGGTGGTGAGCGACAGTATGGACTTTATAGCCGAAGAAAAGAACTTCGCCATTGCGGAGAACCAGTTCGAGCGGCAACAAACCCTTTACGACGAGGGACTCAAGTCGCTGACCGAACTGCAGGAGAAGCAGCAGAAGCTACAGCAAACCCGTGCCAAGCTTACCGCCACCGAGAATAAGTTCTTGGCCACCCAGAACGAACTAATCAACGCCCAGATAGAACTCAACGCGGTGGAAGCCGACTACGCCGAGAAGGTTAGCAAGGCACAGTCGGAACTAAACAGTACTCTGGCTGAGCTGTACGAGGGGCAGGGGAGCTACTCCAAGCTACAGAATGAGTACGCCAATATGCGGATTCGTAACGACCAGTACGAAATCATCGCCCCGCAGGACGGCTACGTGGTGCGCGCGCTAAAGACCGGACTTGGTGAAACCATCAAGGAGGGCGAGGGAGTGGTTACTGTGATGCCCGAAGACCCCGACAAGGCGGTAGAACTGTACATTCGCCCGATGGATGTTCCTTTGCTGTCGGCCGGACGCGAGGTGCGGTTGGAGTTTGACGGCTGGCCCGCCCTGCAGTTCTCTGGTTGGCCCAGCGTGGCGGTGGGTACCTTTGCGGGCACGGTAGAGGTGATCGACTACGTGGAGACGACTACCAAAGAGGGCAAGTACCGCATCTTGATAACGCCCGACACTGATGCTAGTGACGGAGAATGGCCCGACCAGTTGCGCCTGGGTTCAGGGGCGAATGGATTTGTGATGCTGGACGAGGTGCCCCTGTGGTACGAGCTGTGGCGATTGTACAACGGCTTTCCGCCGAGTTTGCAAAGTGAGCCCGGCTCAGGAAGTTCTTACGAAGCCAAAAAGTAACTATGATTCTTCGTTTTACGGCTCTTCTGCTGCTGGTAGCCTCGCTCGGAGTGGCCCAACCCCGCCTGGCATCAGCTGATAGCGCTAACGCCGTACTCACTCCGCTCACGCTGGATGAGTACTTTCAGGCGGTGTTGCTCAACCACCCGGTGGCCCGGCAGGCCTACCTGCTTGGCGAACTAGCCCAGCAAGACCTGCGGTTGGCGCAGGGAAACTTTGATCCGGCGCTGAAGTCGAACTTCGCCATCAAGCAGTTCGGCGAGAAGAACACCACTTATTACAATACTTGGGACACCAAACTGGAGGTGCCGCTGTGGTTTCCGATGGACCTAAATGTGGGCTACGAGCGCAACCGCGGGGAGTATCTTAACGACGAGCTGGCCAACACTGACGATGGCCTGATCTACGCCGGTGTGACCTTGCCCCTCGGCCGGGGGCTGCTGGTCGATGAGCGCCGTACGGCCATCCGCACGGGTCGTCTCATGCAAGACATTGCTGTGGCTGACCAAATTAAAGAAATCAACAAGGTACTGCTTAATGCTGCTAAGGCCTATTGGGAGTGGTATTATGCTTATGAGGCCTTCCAGGTAATTGATGAGGTAGAGGTGCTTGCCGAAACGCGTTACGAGGGAGTTGTACGGCGGGTAGAAAACGGCGATGCCGCTCCCTTCGATTCACTCAAGGCCTTTATTAATTACCAGGAGCGCGACGTGCTGCGCGCCCAGGCTGGCCTGGAGTACGAAAACGCGAAGCTCACCGCCTCGGTGTACCTGTGGCGCACCGACGATGACAATGCTATTCCGCTGGAGATTGCCGACAATACGGTACCGGTGCGTACCGACAGCGCGGCCAGCCTGTCGCTTGAAGACCTTAACGATCTGCAGCGCCAAGCCCGGGCCAACCACCCCGAACTGCTTAAGCTGGGCGCCAAGATTCAGCAGTTGCAGATTCAGCAGCGGCTTAACCGAGAATTTCTGAAGCCCGTGGTCAACCTGAAGTATAACTTCCTGGCAAACACCTTGAACGGGGAGGGGCAGCAGCTGTTTGATCAGCAGGGTATTCCTGCCAATGGTACCGCCGCGGTGCCTTGGTATCAGAACAACTACCGCGCCGGCGTAGAATTCTACTTTCCCCTGTTTCTCCGGAAAGAGCGCGCCAAGATTGCCCAAACCCGCGTGAAGCTAGAGCAGAACTTCTTTGAGCGTTCGTTCGTGCAGCGGGCAGTAGAGAACGAAATCAATACGGCCTACAACACGCTCTACAACCTTAATACGGTGATTGATATGCAGCAGCAGATGGTGCGCAATTACGAGCGCCTACTGGAGGGCGAACTGCGCAAATTTGAATTTGGCGAGAGCTCGATCTTTCTGATCAACACCCGTGAAACTGAACTGCTCGATGCCCGGGTGAAGCTCCTCAAGCTCTACACCCAGTACGAAAAAGCGAAGCTGGAGCTTCAGTACGCCGCCGGAGTGCCCAACCTAGTGCAGGCAAGCGGCCCTACCGACGTTAGCATTCCCACTAGATAGCGACAATGCTTTTGGTGAGGTTGAACTCTTCGTTGCCCACTTCTACCACGAAAAACTTAGAGGCGTGCCCCGACAGGTCGATTACCTGCTGAAAGGTGCCGCGCACCCGCACCTTTTCTTCGTGCAGCAGGTTGCCGATCACGTCGTAGACTTTGATAAAGATAAAACCACGGGAACGGGCGCTGATGTCAACCGCAAATTTACCGCTCGACACCGGGGAGAGTTGCAAATCCAGTTCCTGCCGAAGAATCTGGTCGGGGTAGGCGATTTGCTTTTCGGTTACCGCCGGGGGGCGCTCAGAAACCGGTTGCTCCTGCGCGTAGGCCGCAGCAACCAGCAGCACGTACGTACCAACAAAAAGTAGGTGTCTCATTCGAAAAGCAAATCCGGGTACTTCGATGATCAAGTTACTACAATTTTTTCGCCTACTCCGATAATCGTCCGCAAAGTTAAACCTTTAGAAGCCAACATCAGACTACTGCTCGAAGGGTGTCAGCGTAAATTCTTGGCCGTCGTAGCGCGCAAAGTGCCCCTGCTCGAACCACGCTCCTGTGTTAATATAACGGCTGCTGGCACCTACCGGTATATCCAGCACCAGGTGCCGGTGGCCAAAGACGTAGTAGTCGTGGTGCTGCTGCTGCTGTACGGACCAGCAGTACTGGTAAATCCACTCCTCTTCCTTGGTTCGGAAAGACTCATCCCGCAGTAGGTTTTTACGGCGACTGTAGGCCGACCACCGGCGGGCCAGCCCGATTCCCCAGGCGGGGTGTAGTGCGGCGAACAAGCGCTGACAGGCCTTCGCGGTGAAAAGTCGTTTAAACATTTTATACTGATAGTCGCCTGGTCCCAGGCCGTCGCCGTGCCCCACGTGGAATCGCTGGGCGTTGATGGTGAAACTCTGAGGCTCACGAAAAACCGGAATGCCTAATTCGCTGGGAAAGTAGTCGAAGAGCCACAGGTCGTGGTTACCCGTAAAAAGATAGACCTGAATTCCCCGGTCGGCTAGTTCGGCCAGTTTGCCCAGGAACCGCACCGCCCCCCGCGGAACCACGTGGCGGTACTCGAACCAGAAGTCGAAGGTGTCGCCCAGCAGGAAGATCGCCTGCGCATCATGAGCAACGTGATCGAGCCATCGCACCACGGTTCGTTCGCGTTCTTTGGCCTGTTCTTCATCCGAAGCTCCCAGGTGGAAGTCGGAAGCGAAGTATACCTTGCCGGTTCCGGTGAGCAGGATCGGGTCGATGGCGTACGCGGGGGCGTCAGGCATACGGGGGGCAGGCTATCTAAAAAGATAGGCGGTGCGTACTAATGATACGACACCGCCTTCCGGTTTGGGCTAAGTTACTAAGGCTACTCTTTTTTGTCTGCTTCTACGGGTGCGGGATCAGCCGGGGCGGTTTCCACCGGGCTTGCCTTTGGTTGGGTCTCGGTACCATCCGGCGTTTTCTGTTCATCCTCCGGATCTATCTCGATGGGACCCTTACCGTCGGCTCGGCCACTGTCGGTGGTGTAGGCCTGGTAGTTGGTCGGCTTGCTAAACGGACGCTTGCCGATGAGGCGATCAACGTCAGCCTGGAATAAGATTTCCTTATCCAGCAACTCCTGCGCGATAAGCTCCAGCGCCTCCCGCTTCTCGATAAGCAGCGCCTTGGTGCGCTCGTAGGCATGCTCGATGATGTGACGAACCTCCTCATCGATGGTCTGAGCGGTTGCTTCGGAGTAAGGCTTGCTAAAGTTATAGTCCGACTGCTGGGAGTCGTAGTACGAAACGTTGCCCAGTTTCTCGTTCATGCCGTATACGGTGACCATGCCGTAGGCCATCTTGGTGATTCGCTCCAGGTCGTTCTGCGCTCCGGTAGATATTTTGGCAAACACCACTTCTTCGGCGGCGCGTCCGCCCAGGGCCATGCACATCTCGTCGAGCATCTGCTCGGTGCGGTACAGGTACTGCTCCTTGGGTAGGTACTGGGCGTAACCCAGCGCTGCTACGCCGCGCGGTACGATACTCACCTTCACCAGGGGGTCGGCGTGCTCCAGAAACCAACCGGCAATGGCGTGGCCCGCCTCGTGGTAGGCCACGATCTCTTTCTCCTCGGGAGAGATTAGCTTGTTCTTCTTCTCCAGTCCGCCGATCACCCGGTCGATGGCGTCGTGAAAGTCTTGCATATCCACCATCTTCTTATCGCGGCGCGCCGCAATCAGGGCGGCCTCGTTGCAGATGTTGGCGATCTCGGCACCGGCGAAGCCCGGCGTCTGGGCCGCTAACTTTTTAGCATCCACTTCTTTAGAAGCCTTAATGGGTTTCAGGTGCACGCGGAAGATCGCTTCGCGTCCAATAATGTCGGGCTTGTCAATCGATATTTGCCGGTCGAAGCGGCCGGGGCGCAGCAGCGCCGAGTCCAGCACGTCGGGCCGGTTGGTGGCCGCCAGGATGATTACCCCCGAATCGGTGGAGAAACCGTCCATTTCGGCCAGCAGTGAGTTTAGGGTATTCTCCCGCTCGTCGTTTGAGCCGGGCATGGCCCCTTTGCCGCGGGCCCGACCTACCGCGTCGATCTCATCGATAAAGATAATGCAGGGCGCCTTTTCTTTGGCTTGCTTAAACAGATCGCGCACCCGGGCCGCGCCCACGCCCACGAACATTTCTACAAAGTCGGAGCCCGACAGTGAGAAGAACGGCACGCCCGCTTCACCCGCTACGGCCTTGGCCAGCAGGGTTTTCCCGGTACCGGGAGTGCCGATCAGCAGCGCTCCCTTCGGAATTTTACCGCCCAGGTTGGTGTACTTAGCGGGGTTTTTTAAGAACTCAACAATTTCTTTAATTTCCTCCTTAGCCTCATCCAGCCCGGCCACGTTGTCGAAGGTAATGTTGACCTTGTTCTCAGCGTCAAACAGGGCCGCCCGCGACTTGCCAATGTTAAAGATCTGGCCGCCCGGCCCACCGGCTCCCGCCATGCGGCGCATTAGAAACCAGAAGCCGAACAGGAGAAGGAAAAGAAATCCCCAGGTAGAGAGCACACTGGTAAAGTCGGAGCGGTCTACTACCTCGTAGTCAATCCGTTCTTCCTCAGGCAAGTCTTCTTGTGCTTTCTCGAACCGGCTGTTAAAGGAGTCGGGACTCAACAGGCGCAGTCGATACTGCCCCCCGCCGGTAGTAGAAAACGGACCGCGCTCGTCCAGTTCGTTACGGTATTCCGGTTTTTGGTAAGCACTCGGCTTAAGGGTGACCTCTACGGCATCTTGATTGCGGATTACTATCACTTCGGCCACGTCGCCTTCGGCAAGCATCCGCTCGAAGCGCTGCATGGTAAGGGTGGTGGTGGAGTTACTACGGTTGAAGTAGGTAACTCCTAGCACCAGCGCCAAGAGCGTCACAATGATCCAAATCTGATAATTGGGTCGCGGCGACGGCTTGGGCATCATTTTTTTATTCTTACTCGTCTTATCTGCCATGTATACGTTTACTAATGATTAACCAATTGAACTAACTATCTACTACAAAGTTTTTGCGGGTTCTTCGGGCGAAACCGTCCGGATCAGCGCATCGCCCCACAGGGCTTCCAGTGCAAAAAACTCCCGGCGCTCGCGCAAGAAGATATGCGCCACCACGGTAACGTAGTCCAGCAAAATCCACTCCTTTTGCTGGGTTCCCTCCCGGTGCCAGGGGCGTTCGCCGATCTGCTTCTTCACTTCTTTTTCTACTGATTCAGCGATGGCGTCTAACTGCGTGTCGGAATTGCCCGACCCAATTACGAAGAAATCGGCGACGGCGCTCTTCACCTTCCGCAAATCCATGATCACCACGTCTTCCGCTTTTTTGTCTAACATACTGTGGGCCACCACCTCGCTAAGCTTATGCATGAACTAACTATTCTTTTGGTATATTGACGACTAAAGAACCAACATATTAAACTTTACTCTAAAAATTTTTCTCAGGCGTGCGTCGACACACGCCCTAAGAATTTATTAAAACAACCTCTATTGGCTTGAATTTTATAATACGCCCTACTCGCTACCTGGGCAAACAAATTTTTTACTATCCTTCGTGCAACTCTACCAACCAACGGGCGCAACAACTGCTTCGGGAAGACAATGTTACCCACGGGGCGCTGGTGCTAACCGACTACCAAACCGCCGGACAGGGCCAACAGGGCAGCCATTGGGAAGCGAATCCAGCGCAAAACCTTACTTTTTCTCTGATTTTGCTTCCGGCACTAACGGTAGGACAACAGCACTGGCTAACCATTGTTGCCTCGCTGTCGGTACACGACGCGATTGCTCCAGAACTTAGCCCGCCCCCCACCATTAAGTGGCCCAATGATATTCTGTGCGAAAGTAGTAAAATATGCGGTATTCTGATACAGAACAACCTCCAAGGACGTAAGATTCAATCGAGTGTGGTCGGAATCGGATTAAACGTGAATCAAACTGAGTTTGCGGTGCCCGGGGCTACCTCGCTGGCGCTGCTTACCGGGCAGCGGTTTAACCGCGAGGAGGTACTCACGCGGTGGGCGGTTTGCGTCGAGCGGAGGCTAGACCAGCTATCTCAGCAAGATTTCTCTGCCCTGCACCATGACTACCTGGAGCGTATGCACTGGCAGGGCGAACGCCACCGGTTCGAAGATGCGCGGGGAACCTTCTACGGCACCATCGTGGGCACCGATGCGCGGGGGTGGCTGGCCGTGGAGACGGAAGCAGAAACCCGCCACTACGATGCGAAGCAGCTAAAGTACGTGCGATAAGGAGACGCACCTTCGGTTCGCTAGTGATTGTCAAAGATATGCCGTAGGTTTGCGCGAAAGTTACCAAAAACTAAGAAAAAACATGGTAGAAGAACAGATCAACTACAAGGTAAAAGACATCGCCCTGGCCGAGTGGGGACGCAAGGAGATTCAGCTGGCCGAGGCCGAAATGCCCGGGCTGATGACCATCCGCGAGGAGTACGGACCCGACCAACCGCTGAAGGGCGCGCGCATCGCCGGGTGCCTGCACATGACCATCCAGACCGCGGTGCTCATCGAGACACTGGTGGCGCTGGGCGCGGAGGTAACCTGGTCGTCGTGTAATATCTTTTCTACCCAAGATCACGCCGCGGCGGCCATTGCCAAGGCGGGAGTGCCAGTATTTGCCTGGAAGGGCATGACCGAAGAAGAGTTTAACTGGTGCATTGAGCAAACGCTGTTCTTCGGCGAAGACCGCCAGCCGCTGAACATGATTCTGGACGACGGGGGCGACCTGACCAACATGGTGCTGGACGACTACCCCGAACTCGTGCAAAATATTAAAGGCTTATCCGAAGAGACTACCACTGGGGTGCACCGCCTGTACGAGCGCATGCGCAAGGGTACCCTGCCGCTGCCCGCTATCAACGTAAACGATTCGGTTACTAAGTCGAAGTTCGACAACAAATACGGATGCACCGAGTCGCTGGTAGATGCTATCCGCCGCGCTACCGACGTGATGCTGGCCGGGAAAACCGCCATCGTGGCGGGCTACGGCGACGTGGGCAAGGGATCGGCCGCTTCGTTGCGCGGGGCTGGTGTGCGCGTCACCGTTACCGAGATTGACCCGATTTGTGCCTTGCAGGCGGCCATGGATGGCTTCGCCGTGAAGCGCATGGAAAATGCTATTCCGGAAGCCGACATTATCGTAACCGCCACCGGCAACAAAGACATTATCGGCGAGCGGCACTTTATGAAGATGAAGGACAAGACCATCGTCTGCAACATCGGCCACTTCGACAACGAGATTGGTGTGGCCTGGCTTAATAAGAATGCTGAGAAAGACGAGATCAAGCCGCAGGTAGACCTCTACAAGCTGAGCAACGGCAACGAGATCATCCTGCTGGCCGAAGGCCGACTGGTGAATCTGGGCTGCGCCACCGGCCACCCCTCGTTCGTAATGTCCAACTCCTTCTCTAACCAGGTGCTCGCGCAGATCGAGTTGTGGAAGAATTCTGACCAGTACGAAAATCAAGTGTACATGCTGCCTAAGCACCTCGATGAGAAAGTAGCGGCCTTCCACCTGGCCAAAATTGGCGTAGAATTGGAGACGCTCACGTCCGAACAAGCCGAATACATCGGCGTGGAAGTGAAGGGGCCGTTCAAGCCTGATTATTATCGGTACTAGATTACCTCACTTTAGAACTAATAAGTAGCCCACCTCATCCTGAGGTGGGCTTTTCTCCTCCGTGCAGCGCCGCAGCCAGTAGGGCCGAACGATCAAAGTCCGGGCGGGCAAACTCCGCGGTGATGCTTCCCTGGCTTATCACCAGGATGCGGTCGCACAGGCCCATCAACTCCTCCAGTTCGGAAGAAATAAACAGCACCCCCATTCCTTCGGCCACCCGTTGGTTGATCAAAGTATAGATTTCGTGCTTGGCTCCCACGTCGATTCCCTTGGTGGGTTCATCCAGAATGAGCAGGGCGGGCCGAATCATGAGCCACTTGGCCAGCACCACTTTCTGCTGGTTGCCACCGCTCAGGGTGCGCACCGGTTGCTGCGCGAGGTTGTGGTATTTCACCCGGGTGGCATCGGCCTGCTGAGTAGCCGCCGCCCGGAGTTCAGAAAAGCTTATCGTCCCCAGCATCCGACGCGCAAAAGTGGGCAATCCCGCCAGGCGCACGTTGTTATCGATATTCTGGGGCATCAGCAACCCTTCTTCCCGGCGGTCTTCCGTCAGAAAACCTACTTGTTGCTCAATCCAATAACGGGGAGTAGGATCGGTAACAGTGTGTCCCTTCCACTGAATTTGTCCTCCTTCGGCGGGGTCTAGTCCGTAGAGCAGGCGCGCCATCTCGGTGCGCCCGGCGCCCACCAGTCCGTAGAACCCCACCACTTCGCTTTGGCGAACCGCGAAGGAAACGTCGCGCACCCGCTGCCCGGCGCGGAGGTTGCTTACTTCCAATAGTACTTTGTCAGAAGGGTGCGTATCCCGCGTCGGGAAAAATTGCTCCACCGTGCGCCCCACCATGTGG
The DNA here is from genome assembly GCA_049650865.1 of Tunicatimonas sp. Lineage (GTDB taxonomy): Bacteria > Bacteroidota > Bacteroidia > Cytophagales > Cyclobacteriaceae > Tunicatimonas. The sequence continues at coordinate 8,424 of JBASAY010000066.1, read as the reverse complement.
TTTACTAGGGTAGAAAGTTCGTAATCTGAGGAACGGTCGTAGTGCGCTACCCGTTCGCCGTCGCGCAGCACCAGGATCGCGTCGGCCAGCTCCATCACCTCCTCCAGGTTGTGCGAGATGTAGATCATCGCCATTCCGTTGGTTTGCAACTGCCGCATCAGGGTGAAGAGGTGCTCCCGTTCGTGCTGGGTGAGGGCGGTGGTCGGCTCGTCGAAGATGATGATGCGAGGCCGACTGCCCAGCGCTTTAGCCACTTCTACCAACTGCTGCTGGGCGGGCCCCAGTTGCTCCAGCAATTGGTTGGGCGATACATCCAAACCTACCTGTTCGAGTAATTGCCTGGCCTGAGCGGAGGCTTGCTTTCGGTTCAGCACCGGCAGGCCGAGCCAGTTCTTCTGCGGCAGGTGGGTGAGCAACAGGTTTTCAGCGACGCTTAGGTTGGGAAACAGGTTGAGCTCCTGGTGGATAAATCCAATGCCCGCCGCCTGGGCCTCCTGCGGCGACAGCGGCCGAAACGGTTGATCGTCTAACCGTAGTTCACCCTGTGAGGGAGACAGCAAACCACTTACGATATTCATCAGCGTGGACTTACCTGCCCCGTTTTCGCCGATCAGTCCCAGAATCTGCCCCGCCTCCAGTGAGAAGTCAACGCCCCGCAACACGGTAGCTTCGCCGAAGCGTTGGTGGATATTGGTGGCGGTTAGCAGCATGAGTCTGGTATTTTTTAGAAGACGTTTATTACACGACGATAAACCGTTGATTATTCAACCGCTTGTTCGCTGACCAACGCTCCGCTACGCTCTTGCCAGACGTAGGCCACCGCGGCCAGCAAGATCACGCTGCCCTTCACGATCATAATCAGAAAGTACGATAAGCCGATCAGGTTCAGGCTGTTGTCCAGCAGCACGATGAACAGCACTCCGTACACCGTCCACCGAACTTTACCCTTACCACCGAACAGGCTGGTGCCCCCGATCACCACCGCCCCGATCACGTCGAGCAGAATGTGCTGCCCCATCACCGGCGAGCCGGTTTCCAGCCGCGCGGTATAGAGCACCGAGGCGATCGCCGCGCAAACGCCGCTCATCGCGTAGGCAAACAATAAAGTAGCCGATACGTCTACCCCCGAAATGCGGGCCGCTTTCGGGTTAAGTCCTACGGCGTAGAGCCACTGCCCCAGCGGCGTCCGGTTCAGCACGTAGTAGGCCAGTCCGACCACCGCTCCGCCGATGTACAGGGGGGCGGGCAGACCGAGCCAGCGCGCGTAGGGGAGATCAACGAAGGCTTCGGGCAGGTTATAGATGTTCTGCGAGGTGGTGAACCAGATGGCTAGTCCGCTAAAGAAGATCATGGTGGTGAGCGTCACCATAAACGGCGGCATTCCCAGGCGCACGACGGCCAGCCCGTTGGCCAGCCCCACCAGCAAACCCGCCAGCAGCATGGCTCCGACGCCGAGGGTGATTGCCCAAAAAGGCGAGAGCGTGCCGTGGTCGGAACTCATCACGTAGCCGCCCACCACGCTGCTGAGCGCCACCACTGAGGTCACCGACAGGTCGATGCCCGCGGTGAGCATCACCAGGGTTTGACCCACGCTCACGATCAGCAGGGGTAGCAGGTTGAACAGCAGGCTCCAGTGGTTATGCACCGTGAAGAAGCCCGGTGCCAGGAAGATCATCAGGACGTAGTAGGCCAGGCACAGATACAGAATCAGGTGCTCGGAAGCATCAAAAAGGTGGCTGAACCGCCGGGGCGTACGTTGGGCAGAAGTCAAATCTCTAGTTCTTTTTTCTTGTGTTGAATATAAGCTCCCATATCAGACAGGTCTTTCGATACAAAGCCAAAGCTAACAAAATGGCGCTGCGTAGTAAAAAGGTAGTACCCCGGCCGGTTTCTAATGGTTATTACGTAGAGAGGAAAGTCCACCCATAGGATTGATTTTATCGTCTCTACATTCATCCAGCTAACCGATTCTTTAGAGTTAATGAACCAAGTTTGTCCGGCGTCACTTGTCATTACTTGTTGTTTTTTCATTGATTCAACAAGAACACGGTGTTCAGTTCTTCGTATTAAAAGCATTCTATTGCTGGGGCGCGTTTGTAATGCGTTACAAACGCGCCCTAGAGAAAACCTTTGTCTGTAATCCTTCCCTGCTCGTATCAAACAAAACAGTCACTTGATACCAACCGCCTCCCTCCGCTCGGCCGAATCGTAGGCAGCTTCTACCAATCGCAGCGTCTTTAGGTTATCGGCCCCGCTGGTCTCTACCGCTTTTCCATCGCGCAGGCCCGCCAGAAAGTGGCGATGAATCTCCACCATCGACGACTGCACCACGGCATACTGCGGGTGCACCCAGTCGTAGGTGGGCAGCGTAAGTTGCTCGGTCTGTTGCCCCTCTCGCGTGGTGACGGTAAAGCGAAAGTCCGGGCCTAGCCGCACCGAGCCCCGGTTGCCTTCCACCTCCACCAACGTCTGCGGAAAGCATTCGTAGTCCACCACCGAGGCGTACGACATCTCCACCGTCACCGTCATCCCGCCTGCCGTTTCCAGCAGCAGCGTGGCCACGTCTTCGCCCTGGATACCCGGATTCACGCGCTGCGTACGGCAGAACAGGCGCGTCACCTCACCGAACAAAAAGCGACTCACGTCGAGCAGGTGCACGCCTACGTCGGCCAGCATCATGCGCTCCAACTGCGCCAGGAAGGGCTGGTTGTCAAACACCGGAAAGGCACTGTTAAAATACAACCGAGCCCGAAAGGGCGTCCCGATTGCATCACTGTCCAGTAGCTTTTTCAGATGGCGGATAGGCTGTTGCCAGCGGAAGTTCTCGTGTACGTACAAGGGCACCTTGGCCTCCTGGCAAACCTGCACCATACTTTGCGCGGCTTCGTGGGTCGGGGCCAGCGGCTTCTGGCAGATCACGGGTAGCCCGCGCGCGGCGACTAGCTCGGTAAGCGCCGCGTGGGTGTCGGGACTGCTAATGATGTCCACCGCGTCGAGGACCTCCGCGTTCAGCATCGCCTCGGCCTCGCCGTACCAGGGCGCGGGACCAAAGCGCTCGGCCAGGGCCTGCGCCGCCTCCTCAGCGCGATCACAGAACGCAAACTCCAGGCGGGGGTCGGCTTCCCGCCAGGCGGCCACCTGGTAGCCCGCCCAAAAACCGCAACCGATGATCCCGATCCTCATGGCTTGGTGATGGCGTCGATCTGCTCGCGGATGTTATCCATCTCGAACACCTGCTGCCAGTCGTCTTTGAACAGGATAGACTCGGCCCGATTCAGCGCCTTAATGGCCGCATCGGAGAACTGAATGGGCAGTTCGCCGAAGAGCACCGCCAGTTGAATGTTGATGTGACCCAGGATAAAGTCGCGCGCGGCCTCGCGGGGCACGCCCTTGTCCACCACCACGTCGAGCGCGTCGCGGATCTTCTTGATGCAAGTGGAGCTCAGCGTCTCGGAGAAGCCCGGCTCCAGGATAGCCATCTGCTCCACGGTGATACGGTGGTTCTTGGTGACGGGCTGAAATAACACCTTCGTCAGGGCGTCGCCGACGGCGTAGTATTCTTCCGGACCGTGCATGAGGGCCGACACTACCGTTTGCCGCGCCAGAATGCCGCCGTAGTAGTCGCGGTACGCTTCTTCGGTAGGCTCCCAGTTGAACACCGACGGATGGGAGGGGTGCGTCACGTAGTAGGCCAGTTCGTCGCGGTGGGGCAGGTGTCCGGCCAGCGGGGCGGCGGGGTCGAGGATCACCACCAGCGCTCCGGCCTTGAGTTGGGGCACCACCTGGGCGCTTACCGTGCGCATAGCACTGTCGGGCACCGCCAGCACCGCAATATCGGCGGCGGGCAGGGCCTCGTCGGCGGCGGTGACGGAGACTCCGGCTGCTTCCAGACGCTGAACGGCTTCGGGATTGATCTCAAGGTAGCTAACGTGGTAGGCATCGGCTTCTCGGAGGTTATTGGTGCAGCGCATGCCCATTTTTCCACCGGCACCGACCAGGGCAAGATTTTTCATGTTTTGAATTTGAATGAAAGAAGGATTGAGAGAATGAATGAATGAGGGATCGAATGATTGAATGGGTTAGGGTGGAGGAGCGGTAATTGAAAGAGTGGAAAGGGCGTTGCGTAGGTAGGTGCTGCCCTGGATTACCCACGCTCGTTCTTGCGCAATGGTGGCCTCGATGGTTGATAGCGGAGCCGACCATACCTCCAGCGTGGCCGATTGGCAACGACCGTGCGTCCGCAGGGTGTCCAGCAGCCACCCCACGGGGGTTTGCCCGGACCCGGCGGGGGCTCCCCGCACGGTGAAGCCCATCTGGTGATCCAGGCGCTCGATGCGGTAATCTTTCACGTGCAGGTTGAGGGTGTGCGGAGCCAGCGTGCGCGCCACTTCCCAAATGCCCTCGTCGGCCCCCAGCGAGTTGGCCGTATCCAGGCAGATACCCACGTAGTCGGGATCGGTGGCTTCAATGATATCAACCAGCTCGTAGGCCCGGAAGCGGTCGTGGTTTTCAATGGCCAGTCGTACTCCGGCTTCCCGGTACGCGGGCAGCACTTCCCGGATGACGCGCACAATCTCGTCGTGCTGGGGTTCGTAGCCCTTACCGTCGATCACCATCCGCACGAAGGGCGAGCGGCACTGCTGCGCCAGCGTGAGGTAGGCACGCAGTTGGTCGGAACGCAGTCCGCGGAGGCCCAGTTCGAGCTGGACGTTGGCCTGTTGCGCCGTGCGGATCAGGTTGTTCCACGCCTCGGTAGCCAGTTGGTGCACCGGCAGGTTGTCGGCCAGTTGGAGTCGGCGGGCGCCAAGTTGTTGCGCTTCTCGCAGCAGTTGTTCGGCCGTCATCGGCGCGGGGGGCGGGTGTCCTGGCACTCCGATGGCCCAGGGGTAGGCGTAGCTGCTAATACCGAAGGCGATGGACATGGGGTTTGTGGTTATGATGGGCGGTTGGCTTGTTTACAGCGGCTTGATTTCTTGTTGATACGATCACCAGAAAGGTAGTGTTACCGCAATCTTCTGACAATTAACCGTCCGCCAGAAAATATCGGCTTTGGTATTGTTCAGGTTGGACAGGGTAATGACCGCGTTCTTAGCTTCTCTGTTCATACGAATTCCTCATGAATTCTAGGCATTAAAGGTTGCCGAACGGATGTGATCTATCGCTAGTGCCACGTGTGCTTCGCTAAAAAGACTGGCCTTGCGATGCGACCAATTGCTGATATAGCCCAATACTTGATCATAATCATCCCTTCCTAGTTTGTTGATCGCGAAATCTACGGTTGCCAGCAACTCCAGGCCGTAGGGCGATTCAAACCCACTGATAAACTCGCCGACTCGCGCTAGCCGCTCCTTTTCTACGGTACCCAAATGCTGGTTTACGTAGGCATCAACCCGGGACTTCTGCGCCACTACCAACTCCAGCGGCTCAACGGGCTGAGCCTGCTTTTGCTCAAACCCCTTCAGATAAAAGCCATTGAGTGCGTAAAGCACGTGCCGTACCTTGCCCGAATACGGACCGTAATGGCTTTGTTTGAAGTCGAGCTTTAGCTGCGTTTCGCCGAAGCGTTGCAGAAAGTAGCTTAGCTTCTCAGCCGCAAATTCGCTGGCTTCTTCGCCTAGTGCCCGGTATCGGTACAGCATGGTGAGCAACATGGCTCGGGCCGGAGTAAGACTTTGGTTCTTGGCCGTTTCTTCCGTCTTGAACATCCCTTTAATTATTATGCAAAAGCGTTGATGACAAAATAGTATGCCAGTTAGATACCCTTCTTAAGAAATAACAAGTAAAGCCTGCGAGGAGGCTATGAACGAACGAATCGTTGGAATATATTGCCTCACCAACGCAATCAGTTCCCGGTTTGAACAATTGCCGCGCGTGATCCAGATAACCGACGGGGGCGATCCAAAGACACTGACTCGGTAATAGAAATCCTTGTCTCTGGTCATGATAGCAAAGTGCTCGCGTTGAGCAAGCTCCCACAGTTGAGTATCGGTGGCTTGCGTGAGCTCTAGGGTAGCCACGTGGACACTACCCGGAAAGTCGCTAGCTAATACCTCCGGTAACCGTACTGATAAATTGTTGTCGACCAGGATTTTGCTTATTCGTTCACTCATCAGTTAGGCGCTGAGGCGGAAGCGCCCTTCGGCATCCGCGGCGTAGGCCAGGCAGGCCAGCACGTCGTCTCGGGTCAGCATCGGAAAGTGCTCTAGCAGTTCTTCCGTAGTGTCTCCGGCCGCTAAATAGCTAAGCACATCGTACACTGTGATACGCATACCACGTATGCACGGCTTACCGCTTCGTTGGTCAGGGTTGATCGTGATATACTGTTTGTAGTCAATCATACCGGTGGGTTTACAGTAATACTACGACAAAGGCTTGAAAACGCCAAACCCAGTTTTGGTGAGTACGATAAATTCGAAATAGCCTGCTTCGGCGAAGCTTCCGTTACTAACCCGTGCCGGAGAATATGCGGCAGGTTATGGATGTGCGTGATGCGATAGATCCATATTTTTGTGGGGCGATTCACAGCGAGTTATTGTATGGTTTACCACGGCTTGTGTCCTCACAAGCTCTCGGAGGTGAGTGTGAAGATACGTAAATTGCTAAATTGGTGAGGCACAACGAATCAAGGCCGTGAACTGGCATGTGAAGACACATGCCAAGGAGTTAGCGATTCTCTGCACTGTAGATAACCCCCCCCCGAAGGGGATGCGTAAAAGTACACTAAGTGGTTAAACAGTAAAGAACAATGGATCAGAACAAATCTAAAGAGTTTCGCCTAAAGATAGAACGCCGCATGAACACGATGGATGCTAAGCTGTCTTTCATGCGAGAAGGGCTAGAGGGCTTTCAGAGTGAGTTTGAATATTTTCAGCAAGAAATAAGTGATTTTATGCAATTTGCTGCTGGGGAGTTCATTGACCACGGGCAACGGTCAAACAAGATAGAAAAGCATCTGAACAGATAACCCAGGTCTGGCGCAGGGCCTCCGGTGCTGTGCCCCCCGTAATCAGAGACTACGTCCTTCTCTCGGTTCGGGTTAATTCAATTACGCGATTATCGCGTTGGTGTTTTATAAGTTCTTGTACTTCAAGATTCATGACTATTAAATTCAATACTCAATATAAGTCTATTAATCAGTTTACATCAGTAGACTTTGCAGACTTTACGATACTCACTGGTCCAAATGGTTCGGGAAAAACCCACTTGCTAAGGGCTATAAAAGAAGGAAATGTAGTTGTTGAGGGAATACCTCCTGATGACTTCCGTTACCGTTACTTCAGCTATTCCTCGTTTGCGGTGTCAACAGACGAAGAGAATGAAAAGTATAGATCGTGGAACAAAGAGGGATGGTTTTCACTTCAGGAAGCGCTACGAAATGGTCTCGATACTAAGGAGAAGATAAAGGATAAGCATCCTAATTTATATGAAGCGTTAGAACGATGGCCGGAAGATCTGCCTCTCAACAAAATAACTAAAGAATACTTCCAGCCGCTCAACCTCCTTTTGCAAGATATTACGAAGGCAGAAGAGCAGTACCACATTGCTAAGTTCAAGAACACTTTAATAGAAAAAGAAGTACTTTCTGGTGAGTTAGCTACCATTGATGATGATCCGCCTAGTGTTCTACTAAACGAAGTTTTGGCAGAGTATGACTGCAATGGCTATCAACTTGCAAGTGAACCAAATAATTCGCCGCAGGAGACAGATGAAGGATTTAAGGTAGATGTGGATGTAAAAGTGGCGCTCAACCGTGAGGACGCTAAAGGCATTGCTTTCTCCGAATTGTTTTCAGGAGAGCGGACCCTAATGGCACTTGCAATGCTTATTTTTAAAGCCCAGCTGAATAACATCCCTCCCCAGGTTCTATTGTTGGATGAAATTGATGCTTCACTGCATCCGTCGATGATAGAAAGAATGATACACGTCATTCAAACCCTGTTCATTGAGAAGTACGGTATGAAGGTAATCCTAGCGACACATTCCCCTACCACTGTAGCACTGGGTCCTGAAGACTCTATTTTTGTGATTAGCAATGAAGACGGGCAGACTGTAATTCAGAAGCAGGATAAACGGAAAGCTATTAACACTTTATCAGACGGATTTATCACTCTTGACAAAGGGCTGCAATTGTTGGATCAGGTCGCTCAACAGAGGCTCAACATATTTACCGAAGGTAACAACACAAATTATATAGAAAAGGCTATCAGTCTGTTAGCTCCCGAGCTGTCAAGCAGTATTAAGGTAATTGATACTATAAAAGATAGAACCGGGCACACGCAATTAAAAGTTCTGTATGAATTCTTCCTAAAGTTAAATCATTCCAATTCAGTGTTGTTCGTTTACGATTGTGATGTTAAAGGAAAATATGAGCAAGAAAATAATACCTTTTGCTATACATTCCCTAAAAACGGTTTAAATAAGATC
>JBASAY010000065.1:0-12000 GCA_049650865.1 Tunicatimonas sp. | reverse complement strand
TGCTCTGCGAGTCGAGGTAGGGCGTGTCGATCTGGTATACGTCGCCGGTGAACACGATCTTGGTGTTCTCGCCCGCCCGGGTGATGATCGTCTTCACCTCGTGGGGCGTGAGGTTCTGGGCCTCGTCTACGATAAAGTAAATGTTCGACAGGCTGCGCCCCCGAATGTAGGCCAGCGGGGTAATCACCAACTTCTCCTTATTAAGCATCTCGGTGATGCGACCGTATTCTTTGTCGTTCTCGGGAAACTGGTGCTGAATGAATTTTAGGTTATCCCACAGCGGCTCCATGTAGGGGTTGAGCTTCGACTTGATGTCGCCCGGCAGAAAGCCGATGTCTTTGTTGCTCAGCGGCACAATGGGGCGCGCCAGGTAGATTTGCTTGTACTCGCGGCGCTGCTCCAGCGCTCCGGCCAGCGCCAGCAGCGTCTTGCCCGTGCCCGCCACTCCCTGGATGGTGACCAGTTTCACCTCGGGGTTCATGATGGCGTGCAGCGCGAAGGCTTGCTCCGCGTTGCGGGGCCGAATGCCGTAGGCGTTCTTTTTGTCTACCTTCTCCAGACGCTGCGTCACCGGATTGTAGAAGCATAGCGCCGAGTTTTTGCTACTCTTCAGAATGTAGTACTTGTTGCTTTCGGCCTTCTCCGGGGGCATGATGTCGGCCACCTCGGCGAAGCCATCTTTGTAGATTTCCGCAATTTTCTCGCTATTGATGCGGCTAAGCACCGTTTTGCCCTGCCCCAGGTCGTCGACGTGCTTCACCTTACCGGTTTCGTAATCTTCAGCCGTGAGATTAAGCGACTTCGCCTTGAGCCGCAGGTTGATGTCCTTGGTCACCAGGATCACGCTGCGGTCGGGATAGGTTTCCTTGAGCGTGAGGGCCGCGTTCAGGATTTTGTGGTCGGGCTTCTTCTCATCAAAGATTTTCTCAGCGTCCAGCGAGCTTTCATTGCTCATGATCACTTTGAAACTCCCCCGGGAAGTGCCGTCCAGAGGAATCCAGTCCTGCAGGGTATGGTTGCTCGATAATCCGTCCAGCATCCGGATAAATTCCCGGGCCTCGAAGTTGCGGGTATCGTTGCCCTTTTTGAACTGGTCGAGCTCTTCCAGCACCGTGATGGGGATGCCCACGTCGTGCTCGTCGAAGTTCATAATCGCGTCGTGCGAGTAGATAATCACCGAGGTGTCGAGCACGAAGATTTTCTTGGGTATGGTGGTTTCCTTCTTAGCGCGGGGCATAGTGGAGAAAAATAAGCGATGGTATTAAGTTGGATGCTACTCGCCCCACGGGCAGGCGGGGGCCAAATATACTAGTCCCTTGGAAGTTAACCCAACTTCAGAACGTTTTAGTTGGCACCGCAGAATAGCTAGGTCTGTCGGTACTTGAGCACAAAAGTATCTTCCTTTTCCTGCGGGATTACGCGCAGCACGTTGGCCAGCACCAGCAGGATAAGCGTGCGCGACGCCCGGTAGCGCGATTCCTTCACCAGCTTAGCGAACTGGTTCACCGTGATCTGGGTGTTTTCTTCCAGGTAGGTCATCAGCACCCGTTCTTTGTCACCAAACTGAAACTTCACGTCTTTGTCTTTACGTGAGCGCCGCAGAATTTGCCATACCTCCGGACTGGCCTGTAGGCTTTTGTCGTCGTGGCGCACGTAGGCCCGCCCCTTACCCTTCGGCTTTTTTACCAATGAGGCTGCATTATCAGCTTCAGGAAACGCGCTGCGTAGCACGTAGTGGGGCTTGCGCTGCCCCTCAAGAATCTTATAGTGAATTACGGACTTTTGTCCGGAGATGGGAACAACCTCTACCTCGTAGTCGATGGAGGGACGACACCACTGCCGGATGGCTTTCTCCAAGCCGTAGCGTTCTTCTTCGGCCGAGCGAACGCCGGGAATGTTGCCGTTGTCGTCTACTCCAATGAGCAGGCTTCCGCCGCGGGTATTGGCGAAGGCTACAATTTCACGAATGATTTTGTTGGGGTGAGCCACCTTGCGTTTGAACTCGATCTGCACTCCCTCCCCCCGCCGCACAAGGCGCTGGATTTCTTGCAATGTCATCTTCGTTAGGTTGCCACGGCAAAGCAGCAAGCCCGAAGAAACGGTTGCTACCCAAGCCGCGGAGCGTTACTGATCGTCATCCTCTTCTTCGTAGTCCGACATGCTGAACATACTGCTGAGCAGGTCCTTAAACTGGGTGCCAGCCGTAAGTTGCTTTTTACTCAACTGACTGTACTCCGCCAGTCCGTGCAGGGCAAACTCCATCAAGAAGTAGCGGGTTTCTTCGTCCACATCCGGGTGATACTGCTTGATCAAATCAGGCAAGCCCGGCACCTTTTGCAGCGCTTTACGATAATCGTTGCGGGGCAAATCGTTCAGCAAATCTACTTCGTTACCCTCCCCGAACCAGTTCACGATAGCAACGTAAGGACTCTTTTCCTTTTGCTTGCGCTTGTCTTCCGGATTAGGAAAGTGGTTCACAAACTGCGAACGAATGGCTTTGCCTACCAGGTTGTGCGCTACAATGCCCGCGCCTTCCTGTTCGCCCTCGTATACCAGCTCTACTTTGCCGGTAATAGAAGGAATTACCCCAATGAAGTCGGTAACGCGCACAAAGGTCTTCTTCTCGTTGTTGATCAGGGAGCGTCGTTCGGCCGCGCTCATCAGGTTTTCGTAGGCCGAAATGGTGAGTCGGGCTGATACTCCGCTTTTTTCGTCCACGTACTCACTCTCACGGGCTTCTAGTGCCACCTGCTCGATGAGGTCCTTCACCAGTTCGGTGAGGCCGATGGCTTCTTTTTGCGGTTCTTTAATGCGCGCCTCTTGTTCGGTAATTCGCTTGCCAATTTCGATCGTGCGCGGGTAGTGGGTGATGATCTGGCTGTCGATCCGGTCCTTGAGCGGAGTGACGATGCTGCCCCGGTTGGTATAATCCTCGGGGTTGGCGGTAAATACAAACTGAATGTCGAGCGGTAAGCGCACTTTAAAGCCCCGAATCTGAATGTCGCCTTCTTGCAAGATATTGAACAGCGCTACCTGAATACGCGCCTGCAAATCGGGTAGCTCGTTGATGACGAAGATGCCCCGGTGCGAGCGTGGAATCAGGCCGTAGTGAATCACCCGCTCGTCGGAGTAGGGCAGCTTCAGGGCGGCCGCCTTGATGGGGTCGGTGTCGCCGATCAAGTCAGCTACCGATACGTCGGGCGTAGCGAGCTTTTCGGTATAGCGCTCTGAGCGGTGCCACCACGTGATGGGAGTGTCGTCGCCTTTCTCATCGATCAAAGCCTTGCCCTGGATTGAGATCGGGTTCAGCGGATCATCGTTCAGCTCCGAGCCTTCGATCACCGGAACATATTCGTCCAGCAGGTCAATCATCATCCGGGCCATCTTGGTCTTCGCTTGTCCGCGCAGCCCCAGAAACACAATGTTGTGCATCGACAGCAGCGCCCGTTCGGTGTCGGGAATCACGGATTCTTCGTAGCCCCAGATGCCGGGAAAAACGTCCTCTTTGTTACGCAGTCGCTCAATAAGGTTGTCGCGCAATTCTTGTTTCATCGAGCGTGAGCGATAACCGCTTTCCTTCAATGCGCCGAGCGTATTTATCTTTAATAATTTATCTGATGTCATTTCTTATATCGGTTGAGACGCAGCGGGGGCGCGCCCCACTGCGTTACGTTGAGACGCAATAAACTGCGTCTGTACGGTTATTGGCGGTAGTTCTTTCTTCGGTTTCTTTTGTAGTCCTCGAAGATTAGGTTGCCGAGTCCTTGCAGGCTGCTGTAGTAGGCATTGCCGTTGTTGGTCTCAGTAAATTTTTGCACAAACTGTTTTAGATACGGATCGGAGGCAATCATAAAGGTAGTAACGGGCACCCCGATGCGGCGGCACTGGGCGGCCAGGCTCAGCGTCTTGTTCAGAATTTTGCTGTCCAGCCCAAAGCTATTTTTGTAGTACTTAATTCCTTGTTTCAGGCAAGTAGGTTTGCCGTCGGTGATCATAAAGATCTGCTTGTTTTTGGTCTTACGGCGGCGCAGAATGTCCATCGCCAGTTCCAAACCGGCCACCGTGTTGGTGTGGTACGGGCCCACTTTCAGGTAGGGCAAATCCTTGATCTGTATCTGCCAGGCGTCGTTGCCAAACACAATAATGTCTAGCGTGTCTTTTTTGTACTTGGTGGTGATCAGTTCGGCCAGGGCCATGGCCACTTTCTTGGCCGGGGTAATGCGGTCTTCGCCGTACAGAATCATCGAGTGCGAGATGTCGATCATCAACACCGTGGAGGTCTGCGTTTTGTACTCAGTATCGTTCACCTCCAGGTCGCCCTCAGTAAGGGTGAAGTCGTTGATGCCGTGGTTGATCTGGGCGTTGCGGATAGAGTCCGTCATGGAGATTTGCTCCAGCGTATCGCCAAACTCGTAGTCGCGCCTATCAGTGCTGGGCTCGTCGCCGAAGCCGCTGTAGGTGGTTTTATGGTCGCCCGCCCCCGATTTCTTCATCTTGCCGAAGATTTCTTCCAGCGCGTTTTTGCGCACCAAGCGTTCGGTCTTGGAAGTCACCTCAAACTCACCGGGCTGGTTCTCTTCGGTAATGTAGCCCTTATCCTTCATCTCCTGAATGAAGTCGCCCATGCCGTACTCATCGTTGGTGAGGCCGTACTGGTTGTCCAAGCTGGTCATCCACTGCAGCACCTCCGACAGATCGCCTGAGGTGATCACCATCAGTTCCATAAAGATTTTCAGCAGTTGGTCAAAGGTGCTCTGCCCTTCGGCATTTTCGTCCGGAACGTATTCGGTAAATCGGTATCCTAGCATAATATGGGTGAAAACGGGAAACGGTAGATTATGTTTAAACGCGCAACATGGGTGATTTGCCGCGCTATCCCGTATAACAACAGACTAGGAAGAAATATTCAAAAAGGGGTGAATTTATGGTTACTAAACCACAACCTCTGCGATTCAATAAAGGGAAAGCAGCTCTGCTGCTTAGTCGATAAATCTCCTCCACAGTGTGTTGGTCACCTTGATATACACATCGTAGTCCGGGTCGTTCTCAATAAATATATCTCCTTTTCTTCCTAGGGCCGGATCAGGCTTGGTACCTCCGGGCAAATCGCCCGTAAACGTACGCGGCGTGGTCGATTCGTTTACCAGCGAGCCCTTGCGAACCCAGCTTCCACCTTCCTTCACGAAGAAGCCCTGCGTGGTCGTGTTGAAGTAGATGCTACCATTGGGTGCCCCGGGTAGGGTGGCAAGAGTAGGATCATTGGGGCCGGAAAACCACTGGCCAGATCCGGTAGGAGGCAAATTAGCGGGGGTCCATTGTCCAGAATTGTAAGTGAGTACCTGCCCTTCGGTGGGGGCCGTGGGGCTAACCGCCCTTCCCTGTAAGCCCTGCGTAGTTACCGTCCCGCTGACTTCTACCACAGCGTCGCCAGATAGTACTACGGGCACCGGCTCGTCGGCTGCGTTGCCAACCAATACGTGTTTCTCTGGAAGGCTAAGCGTAGCTTCCGGCGCGGGGCTGATGTTGCCCACAAGTTGGTAAGCGGATTCACCCAACGGCGAGTCTTGCAATCGGTACACATCGCCCGTACTTTGGTCAAGGTAAAAGTCTCCGGGAAGGGCATCACCCCGAGTGGGGGCAGTAGTTCCGGCATACCAGGTGGCTCCCGTTAGCACGGGTTCGGCTTGCGGATTCTCGCCCGAAGTAAGTCCTCGGTGCCATGTGCCCTCAAACCAGTAGTAGAAATTCCCTTCGTCGGTATCGAATACCAAAAGCCCGTTGTCCTGGTCGGTTAGGATACTAACAAACGAAGCGGCGGTACGCTGAACGCTGGTGAGGCGGGGGGCTAGAAAACCTTGATTACCCTGGGTTGGCACTAACTCTAGTACCGCGTGCGGATTGGGAGAGTCGGTTCCCATACCAATTACAGTCTGGGCTTGGCCGACATAAGCTATAAGAAGGCCAAAGACTAAAAAACAGGGACGTAACATCCACTTCATAACACGTTCGACGGGGAGTCCGTAAAGCCAGGCGCGTACGCCTAGGAAACCAGAACTCGCGGTTTAGATGAGTGCGGCTTTGTTCGCCATTAAGGCGCTGCACAACAACCATTCCACTAACACATCAACGCTAGTAGTGGTGACTTTGCTCGATAACCTTCTGTGGATTAACGAATAATTTTTGGAATTGAAAACCACCAAAAGACACCTACTTCTCCATCAACTTGCTCATCCCCGCGTTGAGCAGTTTGTCGGGAACGAAGTTAGACAGGTATACCTGCAGCTTGTTCATCGCTCCGGAGATCACCCGCGTCTCACCCTTCATCATGGCGTCGTAGCCATCCTTGGCCACCTCAGCAGGCTCCGACAACGGGGTTTCGGTCACGTTGGCACCCTCGGCGTCGGCCCGGTCAAAGAACTGGGTATCCGAGGCGCCGGGGCACAGCGCCGTGTTGGTTACTCCGGTGTCCTTCAGCTCGTAGGATAAAGCCTCAGAAAACGACAGCACGAAGGCTTTGGTGGCGGCGTAGATCGACAGTTTCGGCACCGGCATAAACGAAACCGTAGAGGCCAGTTGCAGAATCTTGCCCTCGCCGCGCTGCACCATGTCGCGCGCGAACAGCTTGGTCAGCGTCACCAGCGAAGTCACGTTGAGTTGGATCATGGCCAGCTCTTTCTCCAGATCAGTGTCTACGAATAATCCGTGTTCGCCAAACCCGGCATCGTTCACCAGGGCGTGCACCGGCCAGCCGTGCTGCTGCACCGCGTCGTAGAGCTCCTGCGCGGCCTGAGGTTGTGATAAATCTTTGGGGATGACCAGCGTTTGGCAACCGGCGAATTCGGCTTCCAACTGCTGAGCTACCTCATGCAGTTCGCTTTCGGTGCGCGCCACCAGGATGACGTTGTAGCCATCGCGGGCGAAAAGTCTTACGAGTTCGCGGCCGAAGCCACTGCTGGCCCCGGTCACCAGGGCGGTTTTTTTATCAGTATTCATCGTAGAAAAAATTTGGGTGATACAAAAAGTTGATCTCAATAGTATACCCAATGATCGCCACAATGTTTACCAAAAAAGGAGCCCAGTGGCTCCTTCGGTCAATTCAGTACGTAGCGCGTTTCTTACAACCACCCTCTGCTAAGCTTCTCTCACGGTGATCTTTTCAATCTTATCACCCTCGCGAATCTCATCGATCACATCCAGCCCGTCGGTTACCTTACCAAACACGGTGTGGTTGCGATCGAGGTGGGCAGTGTTATCGCGGCTGTGGCAGACGAAGAACTGGCTGCCCCCGGTGTTGCGCCCAGCGTGGGCCATCGAGAGCACGCCCCGGTCGTGGTACTGGTTTTCGCCGTCCAGTTCGCAGTCGATGGTGTAGCCGGGTCCGCCCGCGCCCGTGCCGTTGGGGCAGCCGCCCTGGATCACAAAGTTGGGAATCACCCGGTGGAAGGTCAGTCCGTCGTAGAAGCCTTCTTTCGACAGTTTGGTAAAGTTGTCGACGGTGTTAGGCGCGTCTTTCTCAAAAAATTCCACGTGCATGGTACCTTTTTCGGTAACTATCTCAGCGGTTTTCATAGATTGCTTTTTTTATGTAGTGCGTAAGTGAACAAAGCTAGGTAAAAACTACGAAAAGCACGGTATCATTAGCCGATAAACAGATTGAGCAGCATAGATTTTAGAATCACGCATCAGCGAGCACAGCGATGAGCAAAATTCAACTGTACATTGCAGTGACTCTGGATGGCTACATTGCCCGAAGCGACGGTTCGTTAGATTATCTGCACGCGCTGCCTAATCCAGATCAGACAGATCATGGCTACCGTGCGTTTTTTCAGGATGTGGGTACAGTGGTGATGGGGCGCAAAACCTACGAAGAAATCTTGGGGTTCGGGGTAGCCTGGCCCTACGCCAATTGTCAGACCTACGTGATTACGTCTAATCATAACTACGAACCATCGACTGAGGCTACGGCGCTGCTGGTTGAGCCGTTGCTGGCAGCCCTAAACAAACTGAAATCTGAAAGTGAAAAACACGTTTGGATTGTGGGTGGGGGGCAGGTAATCACTACCCTTCTGAACAAGTCACTTATCGATGAGATGATTCTTAGTATTATTCCCATTATTTTGGGAGAAGGTATTTCCTTATTTCCTGGCAACCCGCGCGAAACAAGCTTTAATCTGATCAAGGCGGAGCCTTTTGCCACCGGGGTTGTTAATTTAACTTATCGTCGAGCTTAAATTCATGTCTATCCGAACCTTCTGCTTTCTAATTCTTAGCCTTTTTACCACCCATCTTTACGCGCAATCTTCGCCCGAGGTGTACGGCGACAACGATGTGTGGTTTCTGTTGCTCAACAAAACGGACCTCTCTGACCGCTGGTCGCTCTTCAACGAGGTGCACCTGCGACGCCACCGGTGGTTAGCGCAGCAAGAGCAATTCTTACTTCGACCGGCGGTAAACTACGCCTTCAACGAGGCGGTGGTGGCCACGGTGGGCTACACCTACATCCGCACCGGGCAGTACGGACAGTACCCCCTGCCCGTTGACGTTCCTGAAAACAACGTCTGGGAGCAGATCACACTGTCGCATAACATCACTAAGCAGGTGGCTATCCACCACCGCTACCGCATCGAGCACCGTTGGATCGGGGCCATTGCGCAGAACGGCGTGGGGGCGCCCGAAATCGATGGCACTCGCTTCACGCAGCGCTTCCGCTACCGCCTTACCGCCAACTTTCCGATTGTGAAAACCGAGGCGGGCACCCGTCTCTACGGCCACGTGTTCGACGAACTGTGGGTTAACCTGCGTGACGAACTGCACGTGATGAACTTCGACCGCAACTGGATCTACCTAGGTGTGGGCTACCGCTTCAGTCCCGAAACGCGCCTGGAAGTGGCGTTTCTCGACCAGTGGATCAACCACCCGGCCGCCAACCGCTACGAGCATAACCCCACCCTGCAGTTTACCTTTGCCCACGACATCGACCTGCGCCAGGGTGCTGAGTAATCTTTCCGGTTTTTCATATTTCCCATCTCACATTTCTTATCTTCTATGAATCCAGTAGCATTGATCACCGGCGGCAGCCGCGGCATTGGTTTTGGTATCGCGCAAGCATTGGCCGAGGCCGGTTTCGATACTGCCATCAACGGCATGCGCCCCGAAAGCGCCGTTACCGACGTGCTCGACCAACTGCGAAGCTCCGGCACCGACGCGATCTACTGCCAGGGCGACATCGCCTCGGCCGAAGCGCGGCAAGCGATGCTGGATAAAATCAACGCGCACTACGGACGGCTCAACGTGCTGGTGAACAACGCCGGAGTGGCCCCCAAGGAGCGCAACGACATTCTGAATACCACCGAAGAGAGCTATGAGTACGTGATGCGGACTAACTTGCAAGGACCGTACTTCCTGACTCAGGCGGTCGCGAACTGGATGATTGATCAGCGGCAGGCTGCTAGCGATTTTTCGGGATACATCATCAACATCTCTTCAATCTCTGCTACCATAGCCTCAGTGAACCGGGGCGAGTACTGCATCTCCAAGGCGGGCATGAGTATGATGACGCTGCTGTTTGCTACCCGCCTGGGCGAGTACGGCATTCCGGTATACGACGTGCGTCCGGGCGTCACCAAAACTGATATGACCTCGGGCGTCACCGACAAATACGATAAACTAATTGAAGACGGTCTGTGCGTAACGCCCCGCTGGGGTTATCCCGAAGATGTGGCCAAAGCGGTGGTGGCGCTGGCGCTGGGAAGCTTTCCGTACTCCACCGGGCAAACGATTATGGTAGACGGCGGACTGACGATTCCGAGGCTATGACCGCCATCGCTAACCCAGACCATGATGGCTACTGGAAGGAAGTTATCACAACGCTGTTTGAAGACTGCGTACGGTTCTTCCTGCCGGAAGTAGGGGAACAGATAGATTTTGATCGTCCGCCGGAGTTTCTGGAGCAGGAGCTTCACAAACTGATTGCCGACGAGACCAAACGAGGCAAAATCTATAATGATAAATTAGCGAAGGTTTGGCTGAAAGATGGCTCCGAGCGGTGGTTGTTAATTCATATTGAAGTGCAATCGTACCGCGAGACAGACTTTACCGCACGCATGTTCTCTTACTTCTATCGCATCTACGATAAATACGGACCGCACCTCACGGCTCTGGCGATCTATACCGGTTCGGAGCGGCAGCCCCCGGATACGTTCCGTTACGAACTGTTTGGTACCGAAGTGACCTATCGTTTCAATGTCTTTTCGGTGCGGCAGGCTAATGAGAAGGAGTTGCTGGCTTCGGAAAATCCCTTTGCGCTGGTGGTATTGGCAGCGAAGTATCATATCAAGGCGCGTAAAGACATCCAGAAACGCTATTCGTTTAAGCGAAAACTGGTAACTTTAGCATTAGGGAGAAAGTACGAACGCCCCACAATAATAGCACTGCTTCGCTTTGTTCATCTCATCATATCGTTACCAGAGACATTAGAGATCCAATTTGAGCAGGAACTCGTTAAGCAACTTAGAAACAATGACGCTATGGAATTAACCCAGTCACAGAAACGAATCGCTCACACGGTCTACGAAGCAGTGTACGGCCAGAGCCTTGAGGAGCGGGATCTACAACAGCAGGTTGTGGAAAAAACCGCTATTGCCCGGCGTTTGTTAAGTTTTGGCGTTCTCAATCCTGAGCAGGTAGCCGAAGCTACTGGCTTATCCGTCTCTAATGTCCAATCCATTCAGCAAGATCTAGACAATAAATAACCGCCCATGAAGCTCTTCCGCCGAAGGTCCCGAACCACTTCCCCTAAAAGCGCCGCCCGCGAGTGGCTCAACTCCTTTGTATTTGCCGTGGTCGTGGCCACGCTGTTTCGTGGTCTGCTGATGGAAGCCTACGCGATCCCCACCGGATCGATGGAAAATACCATGTTGGTGGGCGACCGCCTGTTCGTGAGTAAACTGCACTACGGCACCCGCCTGCCCAAAACGCCGCTGCAACTGCCGCTGATGCACCAGACCATCCTGGGTACCGACATTCCGTCGTACCTCGATTGGATTCAGCTGCCCTACTTTCGCCTGCCCGGCCTGGGCGAAGTGCAGCGCGGCGAACCGGTAGTGTTTAACTACCCCCCCGAGTGGGACCGTCCCACCGACATGAAGACCTTCTACGTGAAACGCTGCGTAGCGGTACCGGGCGATACGCTACAGATCATTGACAAGCAGCTTTTTATCAACGGTGAAAAGCAGCCCCTCCCGCCCGAGAGCCAGACCAGTTACCTGGTTCGCACGAAGCAGACCATTCATTCGCGCATCTGGCGGCAGCATCAGGTCGTCGATGTGTTTCCCACTGCCGAGGGCTACCAGATTTTTACGAAGCCCGCCACCGCTGAGGCACTACAAGCCCTGCCCTTTGTGGATGAGGTGCAGGAGATCACCTACGAAACCGGCAGCACTCGCTCGAGCATCTACCCGAAGGGAAGTGAATTAACCAAATCCTGGACGCAGGACTTCTACGGCCCGCTGTATCTTCCCCGGGCGGGCGACCAAATTGCGCTGACCCCACTGAACGTGGCGCTCTACGGTCCCGCTATTGTGCAATACGAAGGGATTAATGCGACGCAGGCGGATGGTCAGTTACTCATTGATGGTCAAGTAGCCGACGCCTACGCGTTTCAGCAAAGCTATTACTTTATGATGGGTGACAATCGCCACAACTCGCTAGACTCACGCATGTGGGGTTTGGTACCAGAAGATCACATTGTGGGTAAGCCGCTGTTCGTGTGGTTTTCAATCGACGAGCAAGCTGACTGGCTTGATAAAATGCGGTGGGAACGGCTGTTTATGCCGGTTGAGTGATTTTCAAATCGTCTTAAGACGAAGCAAGTTGGGGTGCATTTCAAAATGTCGTTAAGCGGCTCTGAGTATTTGTTGTAGCTGATGCCATCTTCCGCTCATGCGCAGTACCCTAAGGTTAAGCACGTTCTGTGCGCCACTGCGCGACCATCGTTGTCCT
>JBASAY010000064.1:0-44985 GCA_049650865.1 Tunicatimonas sp. | reverse complement strand
ATCTTGATAAGGATGTCGGACAAAGTTCTTCCATTCGCTCGGCGGTGCGTATTCTAATATAAATTGTACGAACCTTTCCTTCAAACGCTGGTCTTTGCCACGAGTTTCTTTGTAAGCTTTTAACAACTCCTGAACTAAAGGATTCTCTTTTGCACACTGCTTCCACTCATCTTCTTTTGAATGCTTTTCACTTTTTCTTTTTATCGCTTCTTGCGCTATACTTTCAATAGCAGCGACAACTAACAAATAGGAAAGTCCAAAGTCAACTTCACGATTCAACAGGGACAGATGAACTAGTCTGACACTCTGCATTACTTTTTGATACTTTTTGTGTTCAATATCATGTAAGCGTTGAACAAATTCTTTTATTTCGTTGCAAAGCGCTATTTGCCGATCTTGAGATAGTCGTGAGTCCTCAACATCTCGAGTGGGTCCAGTTAGTCTGAGAGGATAAGCAAAACCCAACCGGTGCAATAAGAAATCGTCAAAATCTATCCTTTCGTCGAAGTAGGGTAGGTTCTTCTCAGCGGATTTAAAAGTTCTTAGACTTACGAACGAGATCACTGAGGCCAAAGCCACACTATACGGGCCGCGCTTCTCTGTGTTTATCCAAGAAGGGCTATATACAATGCTTGCGAAAGTAGTGTAGTATCCAAATTCGTTACGTATCTCTTTTGAACTTGCTATCTTACAAATCCCCAAATCCCATTGTGTATCTACTTTAAACGGTGTTAACAACATAGATTCAACTGTTCCCGGTTGAGAAGATTCAGGGGCTAACTCATTTCTAAACGCCTCAATGCATTCAGCAAATAACGTGTGGTATTCCAAGTACGTCGTCATAGTGTATTCATCAGAGAGTGAAAAGTTGATCTTGAAGGTCACGATTTTCTACAAAGCTTGCAAATTATTGGGTCATAGCGTCCAAGACGTCGGGTGCCGCACACTTCACTGAATGAAAGCTAAACCAAATGTTCATCCAACATCCAACATCCAACATCCTAACCACATAGAAGATTATCCAGCATCTCTTCACCCCAGCAAGTCATCCAGCATCCAACTCACCCCTTAAAAATTAGCTTCTTGCGCGACCAGAAGTTCCACACCACGATGGCCCCGATGGCAAATATCTTGGCAATCCGGTAGTCTAGCGCCGCGTACTCTACCAGCGCCCCCATCACCAGCACATTAATTAGCAGCCCCACGCCCGCGCCCAGGAAGTAGGCAATCATCTCCACGTGGGTGGCGTGCTTGCCCCGCGTAAACACCCAGTAGCGACTCAGCACGTAGTTGAAAAGGTTCGCCAACACAAAAGCCAACGCGTTACCCAACTGATAGTTGAGTTGAGCCACTTCCACCAGAGTAAGCAGCAACGAATACTCCAGCGCAAAGGTAGCCAGGCCCGTCACCGCGTAGCGCATAATCTGAGGCAGTGGCCAGTACTTTTGCACCCAATACGAAAGTGAGTATTTCTCCACCGCACAAAAGTACGAAAAATAGGGGTTAGGTGATCTTCTGGTTGGGCTAGGGTGTTGGGTTTTAGGAATTGGGTGTTGGGTTTTCTCTAAAATCCAACACCTAATTCCTAATCCCCTTACCGCTTCGAAAGTCCCCCAACTTAGGAGCTCTTGATAAGATAACTTACCTTACTCACTCATCTACCACTGCAGCCCAACCCGTCTATGCCCTCGTTTTTAGAAGAAGTGAGCCGTCAGTTGCTAGAGAAGCACCGGGGGCACCTGGCCGACCTTACCGTAGTGTTTCCTAACCGCCGCGCCGGGCTGTTCTTTCGCGAAATCCTGAGTCGCGACATTCACCAACCGGGCTGGTCGCCGCGTCTGCTCACCTTCACCGAGTTCATTAACGAACTGTCCGACCTGCGCCCTCCCGATCAGCTGACGCTCATCTTTATGCTGTACCAGATCTACCGGCGAGAGAGTGGCAATGATGAGTCCTTCGATCGCTTCTACTTCTGGGGCGAACTGCTGCTGGAAGACTTTAACGAGATCGACAAGAGCCTGGTGCGGGCCGACGACCTGTTTGCTAACCTGCGCGATCTTAAAGTACTAGACGCGGGCTACGACTACCTGACCCCCGAGCAACGAACCCTGGTCGCCCGCTTCTGGCAGGGCTTCAACGGGCCGACCGACCAGCCGCTGTCTGAGCCCAAGCAGAAGTTTCTTACCTTCTGGAACGTGCTCAACCGGGTGTACGAGGGTTTTCGGACCCACCTGCAAGCGCGGGGACTGGGCTACGAGGGCATGATGACGCGGGCGGTGGCCGAGTCGCTGGGGCAACTGGCTACCGACAACCCGTTTCCGCGGGTGGCGTTCGTGGGCTTCAACGCGTTCTACGCCGCCGAAGAGCAGATCATACGCTGGTTCGTGCGGCAGACTGGGGCCGACGCGTTCTGGGACGTAGACGCGCACTACCTCGACGACCCGGTGCAGGAGGCCGGGCAGTTTTTCCGCCGCTACCGAAAGCGCCTCGACCTGGCCGCTACCCTGCCCGACCCGCTGCCGCAGCACTTCTACGCGAACGGCCCCCGCGACATCCAGATGGTGGGAGTGCCGCTGGAGGTGGGGCAGGCCAAACTGGTGGGCAACGTACTGCAGGAGCTTATCAACCAGGGCGAGTTTGTGCCCGAGCGCACGGCCATTGTGCTACCCGACCAGAACCTGCTGTTTCCGGTGCTGCACGCCCTGCCCGCCGCCATCCGCCGCGTAAACGTGACGATGGGCTACCCTTTGCGCAACACTTCGCTCTACAGCCTGGTGGAGCAACTGCTGCGGTTGCAAGAAGGAAAGCGGTTACGTGCGCGGGCTGACTCGGATGAACCCGCCTACGAGTTTCACCACACGGCGGTGCTGGCCATGCTGCGCCACCCCTACGTGAATCCCATCGACCACGCCGCCATGCAGCTGCTCATCCGCCGCATTGAGGACGAGAACCGCATCTACCTGCGCCCCGAAGAACTGCACCGCACTCCCTTTTTGCAGCGCCTTTTCCGGCCCGTCAGCGCCGTGCCCGAGACGTTTTCGTACCTGCTACGCCTGCTCAAAGACCTCCACGACCACATCACCCCCGACACCACTCCCAACGCTACTCAACCAGAAAGTCCTCCAACCCCCAACCCTCAGCATCCTATCAATTCAGAAAATCATCCACTATCTACTATTCAACATCCTGCCACCCCCGCAGATCACCCAACCCCCAACCCCCAATCCCCTCACAACCCAGAAAGTCCCCCAACCCCCAATCCCCCATCCCCAACTTCCAATCCCCAACCTCCTCACAACCCAGAAAGCCCTTCAGCCCCCCATCCCCAATCCCCACCCCCCAATTCCCTAACCAACCCAGCAGATCACTCCGACCTTGTGCTACCCGTACTGGAGAAAGAACTTATCTACCACCTCTACATCCACGTGAACCGCCTGAAGGCCCTGTCTGAGGAGAACCAGTTCGAGTTCGAGCAGGGTACTTTTCTGAAACTGTTCCGGCAGTTGATGCAGTCGCTGCGCCTGCCGTTTACCGGAGAGCCGCTGCGGGGTCTGCAGATTATGGGGGTGCTAGAAACCCGTAACCTGGACTTCGACCACGTGTTTATTCTGTCGGCCAACGAGGGCACGTACCCGCCGCGTGAGGTGGGGCACTCGTTTGTGCCAGGCAACCTACGACGGGGCTTCGGCCTGCCCACGCCCGACCAGCAGGACGCGATCTACGCCTACACCTTCTATCGCTTGCTGCACCGCGCCCGGCAGGTGTACTTAATCCACAACACCGAAGACACGTCGGCGCTGAGCGGTGAGATGAGTCGCTATCTGTACCAGCTGCTTTACGAATCGGAGCCGCAGGGCGACGATACCTATCACTATCCCGACGCCCGCGGGGCGTTCCGAATCACGCGCCGTACGTTGAGCGCGCCGGTGCGTACCTTTCCCCCCCAGCCTATTGCCATTGAGAAAGAACCATCGGTGCTGGAGCGTCTGACAGTATACACCGAAGCGGGTGCGTCAGGACTTACCCCCTCGGCGCTGAACACCTACCTGGATTGCCGACTCAAGTTCTACTATAAGTACGTGGCCGGACTACGCGAGAGCGAAGGAGTGCAAGACGACGTGGACCCCGCCGTGTTCGGCAACGTGCTGCATAAGGCAATGGAGCGGGTGTACCAACGCCATGTGGAGCAAAGCGGACAGACGGTGGTAACCGCAGCGGACATCAAAGGATTTAAGCGTAAAGCGCTGGACCAGGCGGTGCAGGAAGGGTTTCAGGAGCACTTCCGGGGGCAGACTGACGATACGCTCACCCTGGAGGGCCGTAACCTGATCGCCTACGATATCGTGCGCAAGATGGCGGCCCGTATTCTGAAGATGGACGCGCGGTACGCCCCCTTTGAGGTGGTAAGCCTGGAGCGGGAAACCGATGCGGGCTACGTACGCCTGCTGCCGGTGCCCGCCGGGAATGCTTCCGTCACGGTACGGCTGAAGGGCATCATCGACCGGGTAGACCGGAAGGGCGACATTGTGCGGGTGCTGGACTACAAAACCGGCCGTGATGAGAAGAAGGTGTACGGCTTCGTCTCGCTTTTTGACCGCGATGACAAAAAGCGGAACAAAGCGGCCATGCAGGCCATGTTCTACGCCTTTTTGTACGAACCCTACGCCGCGCCTGATGAGAAAATTACGCCGGGCTTAGTGAATGCTAAAGAACTGTTCGGCGATGAGTTCGACCCGCGCCTTCTTCTGGGCAAGCACCCCATCGATGACTACCGGCCCTACGCCGCCGAGTTCACGCAAGCACTCACCGGGCTACTATCTGAGCTTTACGACCCTACCGTGCCCTTCACCCAAACCGACGACCTGAAGAAGTGCGACTATTGCCCGTTTGTGCGCTTGTGTTACTAACCTTAGCCGTCTGGTGCCAGGCTCCCGGACCGATGATATGGGTAATTATTTTTCTGAATTACCGTAACGCCCGACCGATTCTGCAACCTCCGGAGTTGCCCTGTCGTGATGGATAAGACCATTACAATAATCTTTTGCGAGCTATCAGAGCAACACACGACCAATGATAAATCTACCGCTAGCCTTCTTGCTACTTATTGCCGGAGCCTTAAAAAATGAGCCGACCCCAGTAGTAGAAACCGATATTTGTATCTACGGAGGCACCAGCGCCGGGGTAGTGGCGGCTATTCAGGCGGCGAAAATGGGTAAGACGGTGGCGCTGGTGGAGCCTAGCGGGCATTTGGGAGGAATGACTACCGAAGGACTCGGCGGCACCGACGTGAACAACCACGGTGGCTTTAAGAACGATGCCGCGGTAGGCGGGTTAGCCTTGGAATTTTACCACCGCACGGCCCACCACTACGGCATCACCGACTTCGTCGCCCAGAAGCAACATACGATGACCTGGCGGTTTGAACCCCACGTGGCCGAACGCATCTTTACCGACTGGATTGCATCGTACGAGCTGATTCAAATACATACCGGACATCGCCTTTTAGAGGTCCCCGACGCGGTACGTAAATCAAATACCGAGATCACCGAGTTCCGCACCAAAAGCGGCACCGTCTTCCGCGCTAAGGTATTTATAGATGCCACCTATGAAGGCGACCTGCTAGCGCGGGCGGGCGTGACGACCGTCATCGGACGAGAACCCAACGCCCGCTACGACGAAACCAAGAACGGCATCCGGAGTACCAACACCTACCGGCAGTTCGAGGTGGTGGTGGACCCCTACCGACAACCGGGTAAGCTCAGTAGCGGACTGATCGCCACTATTCAGAACGAGCCACTGGGCACCCCCGGCGCGGGCGACGAGCGTATTCAGGCCTACTGCTACCGGATGTGCCTCACTCAAGACTCCACCAACCAGCGGCCCTTCGTTCGGCCTGCCTACTACGACCGAACGCAGTACGAAATCTATCAACGCTACCTAGCCGCTGGCGGAAACCTCTACCAACCCCGCACCAACATTCCCAACGGAAAAACCGATCTGGGGGCTTGGCATGATCTTTCGCATAACCTGTACGGTATGAACCATGCCTACCCAGGAGGCAGCTACGCCGTCCGCGATAGTATCGTGCGGCAGCATCGCACCTTCACCCAGGGGCTATTCTACTACTTAGCCCACGATACGGCGGTGGCCCGCCTCGCTCCCGAACTGCAGGTGCAGTGGCAAACGTGGGGGCTGGCGGCCGACGAGTTCACGGACAACGAAGGGTGGCCGAGGCAGGTGTACGTACGCGACGCCCGGCGCATGGTGTCGGACTACGTAATCACTGAGCACCATACCCGCCGGGTAAATCCTACCCCGGTGCCTGATCCGGTAGGAGTGGCCTACTGGCCGCCCGATACGCACCACGTGCGCCGCATTGTGCAGCAGGGGCAGGCCTACAACGAGGGTTTTGTCTTTGGCGGTGACGACTGGGGACCGTTCGGTATATCGTACCGGGCACTGATACCCCGCGCTGCCGAGTGCACCAACCTGATCACTCCTACCTGCGTATCGTCTAGCCACGTGGCCTACGGAGCCATTCGGCTCGAGTGGACGTTTATGGTGCTGGGACAGGCGGCCGCCACGGCCGCGGCGTTGGCGATCGACCAGGAGACTACGGTACAGGCGGTACCCTACGGAATGCTGAGAAAGCAACTGCAACAAGACGAACAGGTACTATCGGTAGATCGGTAGTCAGTCCCGAAGAGCTCTCCGGTTACTTTACCACCGTGAAGGCCGTGCGACGGTTATTCTGATGTTGCTCCTCAGTGCACGCCACCCCGTCGGTGCAGTCGTTCACCAGGCGGGTTTCTCCGTAGCCGCGGGCGGTAATTCGATCTGCCCCAATGCCGCGTTCCTTAATGTAATCCACGGCCGACTCGGCCCGTCGCTGCGACAGCGCCTGGTTGTAGGGGTTATCGCCCCTGGCGTCGGTGTGCGACGATAACTCGATCTTTAGCGTGGGGTTGTTCTTCATAATCTCAACAAGCTGATCCAATTCCCGCGCCGCACTGGATCGGATAGCCGATTCGTCGAAGTCGTAGTAGATATTATCCGGATCTAACTTCTCGCTGTTAAGCAGTGCCAGATTTTTGGTGGTGGTGCTTCCGCCCCCGCGGGTTACCTGCACCGAGTCGGTGCCGCTGAAGTAGTTCTTCTGCCGGGCCCGGATTTCGTACTGCTGGTCGGGGTCTACCCGGAGTTGGTAGCGGCCCTCTTCGTCGGCGGTGGCCCGTGCCAGGGTCTGGTCGGTTTCGGGGTCGATGATGGTGACGACGGCACCGGGCAGGGCGGCGCCCGTCTGCTGGTCGGTGACCACGCCCTGCACGATGTAGTCCGGGCGCTTGCGCCGGGGAGTGTCGACGGTGTAGGTGCCCGCCCGTGCCTGCTCGGCACTGATGCGCGCTACCAGTTCTTCGTAGTCATCGTCTTCGGCTATTCGCACGGTGTAGCCTGCGTCGGGGGTCACCTCAAATTTGTAGCGCCCCGCCGAGTCGGTGGTCACTTCACTGACGGCCTGCCCGTCATCGTCCTCGATGATCACCGTAACGTCAGACAGGGGCTCGCCCGACTCTTCATCGGTCACCTGCCCCAGTACCAGCAGCACGGTGGGCTTGGTGATGATTACGGAGTACAGGTTGTCGTCGGCCCCGCCGCCATCGCGGTTCGAAGAAAAGAAACCGCGTCGCCCGGCCGAGTCCAGCGCCAGGGCGAAGTCGTCCTGACTGGTGTTGACGGGGTAGCCCAGGTTTTGGGGTTGCGCCTCGGGGGTGGCTACCCGAAAAATATCCAGGCCGCCCAGGCCCTCGTGCCCGCGAGAGGCGAAGTACAACGAACCGTCGGTGTGTACGAAGGGAAACATCTCGTCCCCGGCGGTGTTGATCGGTTTGCCCAGGTTGCGCGGCGTGCCCCACTGCCCCTGCCGGTAGTCGCAGGCGTACAGGTCGGTGCCGCCCGAGCCGCCGGGGCGGTTGGAGGCGAAGTACAGCGTTTGGCCGTCGGCACTCATGGCGGGTTGGCCGGTGGCGTACTCGTCGTTATTAAAGGGGAGGGGCTGCACGTTGGTCCAGCCGTCTCCGTCCGCCTCCCGTTCGGCGATAAAGAGCTTGAGTTTGTTGATGCCCGCTTCGCTTTCCAGTACCTCACCGTCTACGTAGCTGTTGCGGGTGAAGATCATCCGCTGCCCGTTGTCAAAAAAGGTGGGCGAGCCCTCGTGAAACTTGGTATTGATGCCCCGATCGAAGGGGCGGGGCGTGCCCACCGTGCCGCTTGTGTCTACCGGCACGTAGTACAGGTCCAGGAAGGGCGTATTGTTCCACCGAAAGGTGCGCTCGGTAAGGCCCTGACGCTGCTCGCAGGCGGCGTAAACGATACCCTCATCGTAGTAGACGGCGCCGTACTCGGTTAGTTCGGAGTTGATGGGCAGCGGAGTTACTTCGTAGTAGGCCGAGTCTTCGTAGAACTGGTCTAACGTGCGAAAGCCTGCGATTTTATCTTCCGCCAGATCGTCCTGTGGCAGCGCTTCGTACTGCTGCCGGGCGGCGGTATAGTCTTGGGTAGCTCCCAGCGACTGCGCGTAGGCCAGCTGGTCGTCGGCGGTAAGCAGGCTGTCCGGCGCGGTCACCTGCCCGAACCAGTACGCCGATTGCTTCAGGTCGTTCATAAAGTAGTAGCAGCGGGCCAGCTTCAGCTTGATACCGTCTTCGTTTCGCTTGGATCGAGACAGGGCCTGCTGGTACAGTTCGGCGGCGGGGGCGTAGGCCAGCTGGTCGTAGAGGCGGTCGGCGCGCTTCTCGTTGCTCCCCAGGCCGGTAAAGATGTTCTGCCCGAAGCTGGGGGCGGCGGTGGCTACTAACAGTAGGCTAAGAATGATATACCTCATACGGGCTTAGAAGTAACGGGGTGAGAGTACTTTAGACTTGCCAAAGGCGAAGCGGTAGTTGAGCATTAGCTCGTGCGAGCCGTTGTTGAAATCCTGAAGGTCGCTCAGGGTGTAGTCGTAGGCGTAGCCCAGCCGCAGTTGGTCGGTGAGCAGGATCTCCAGCAGCCCGCTCACCGCATCTCCGCTGCGGTACGAGCCGCCAATCCACAGCACCTCGCGGATGAGTAGGTTCAGGTTAAGATCGTAGCCCACCGGGGCTCCGGGCACGGCCCGCACCAGCACGTTGGGCTTGAGCTTGAGCGATGGCCCCGCGTCGATTACGTAGCCCGCCGTTACGAAGTAGTGGCGGAACTGCCGGGCGCTCGAGCCGTCGAGGTTGTCGAAGTAGTCGTTGGTGAGGAAGTGCGGCACCGAAGCGCCCAGGTAGAAGCGCTCGGTGTGGTAAAACAAGCCCGCACCGGCGTTAAACAGGGCGCCGCTGGTCACGTTCTGCCCCGTAGTGGGGTCGGCCCCGCGGAAGGTGAGCTGCGCCAGGTCAGAGCTGTAGCTATCAAAACCGGCCTGCAGGCCCAGCGCCAGCCGCCCCTTGCCCACCGGAATGCGGTAGGCGTACGAAGCGTAGGCCGACCAGCGGTTCGATACGCCGATCTCGTCGTTGAGCACCAGTAGGCCCAGCGCGGCGCGGTCGGCCACCGGCGAGTGCGCGGCGAAGGTGCGCGTGTCGGGGGCCCCGTCGATGCCCGCCCACTGCCAGCGGGTAAGCACCGTCAGGTCGAGCGCGTCCTGGCTACCGGCGTAGGCTGGGTTCAGGGCCAGCCCGTTAAAAATGTACTGCGTGTACAAGGGCTGCTGCTGGGCGTGGCCCAGAAGCGCTCCGCAGCAGATAGCGATGGTGAGTAGGAGTTTCTTCATAGGTTGCGGTGGTTTAGCGGACCAGCACCACGTAGCCGGTGCGGGGCGGGGTGCCGTCGCCCAGGTCGATCACGTAAAAGTAGGTGCCGTCGGGCACGGTGCTGTCGCCCAGCGTGCTTACGTTGGCTTCGCCCGTCCAGGCGCGCTCGGTGTTGTTGTAGCCAGTGACTTCGTACACCAGGTTGCCCCAGCGGTTGTAGATTTTTACGACGTTGTTGGCGTAACTGGGATTGCGAATACCGTCGATCACCCACACGTCGTCGCCCCGACCGGGAGCAAAGCCGTCGTAGATCACCAGCTCCAGCGGATCCAGGAAGTCGGGGATGCCGTCGCCGTCTGAGTCCTGCGGATTTTCGGGGTCGGGACCCACTTCATCGGTATCGGGGATGCCATCATCGTCGGAATCGGTAGGATCATCGTCGGGCACCGTCACGATAAAGGTGATTGTGGCCTGGTCGCACACGGGCGGGTCGGTATCGGTACACACTTCGTACACCAGCGAGTCGGTGCCCAGGAAGCTGCCCGTAGAGGTGTAGGTAAGCGTGCCGTTGTCGGTAAGCGTGGCGGTGCCGTTCTGCGGAGGGGTGACGGGAGTCGTGGTAAAGGTATAGCTCACGCCGTCGGGTGCGGTAACGCTACCGTTCAGGTCGGCGGTGAGTGCTACGTTACGGTCTACCGTAAAGGTGGTGTCGCTCACGCTGAAGTTGTCCTCATTCACGATGGGGTTTACCTGGATGAGCACCACCGCCCGGGTGCAGGAGTCGGGGAGTAGGTCGTCGCAGATCTCGTAAGTAAACTGGTCTTCGCCCGAGAATCCGTCGTTGGGGGTGTAGGTAAAGGTACCGTCGGGATTGAACACCAGCGTACCGTTGCTCACGGTCTGGTCGGCCACCAGGGTAGGGGGCTCGCCGGTGGCGGGGTTGCGGTCGTTATCGAGCACGTTGCCCATCGCCACTTCGCCCGCATCGATAGCAAAAGTGTCGGCCACCGCCTCCGCAAAACCGTTATCCACCGTAAAGATCAGTTCTACCTCACCGGGAATGCCCAACTCGTTGCTCACGGTCACGGTAATAGTATCATTGCCGAGGTAGTCGGATTTGGCTACGTAGATCAAGCAGGTGTCATTTAGCTCTCCAATAGAAGTCGGTACGAAGACTGCGCCGGTATTGGGTGATGCTTGGAGTCTACTAATTGTGTGAGTGTCGGTGCAACTAGCCAGTTGTAAGCAGTGCGTGAGGCTGTCGCCCTGCATCAGGGTATCTACGAAGTAACGCGGGGTGGGGAAGCCTTCTACGGGATCAAGCACGTCTACTTTACGAGCGAAGTTTGATAGAAAAGCGTAGGTGCCGCCCGGGTCACCCACCGAGGTAGGCGTCGGCAGCGGACCGCCTACCACCACCGCCAGGTGGAAGAACTCACTCGACTGCACAATCACATTGGGCGGCTGGTCGCCGGGGTATGCGAACGAGAAGGTCTGCCAATCAATGACGGGTACATCGATCAGTTCGCCCCCAAAGGCTATGTCTTCAAAGTTGTCGTAGGGCTGTCCGTTAATCGTCAGGTCATCAAAAGCCGTGGTGGGAGCGAAGATGTGGATGCGGTTATCGTCGTCGGCGTCGCCGAAGCGGTTAAACGACAGGTACTGGCTACCCGCGCAGTCGATAGAGGGCACCACCGACATACCCAATTCGTGGTTCGATAGGCCCGAGAAGTGATACACGTAGGCCGGAGCGCTGGTCTGAATGAGGTGGGATACGTCTATTGAGTCCCGACCGCCGGGCAAGATGTACTCGTAAATATCTCCTTCCCCAATGGTGGTTACCAGTGTGCCGTCGATGGTGATGTCGGTACTGGGAGCCGTTCCGATGATAGTCGCGTAGTCAGTGGGGTCGGCTGGGTCGTTGGGAACATTCTCATTACGCTGGGTGCCGCCCCGGGCAATGATGTATTCGGTGCCGATCATGGGGAAGATATCGGAGGTAATCGGTACGGTTTGGTCGATGCCCGCATCGGCATCGGGAGTGGTAGGGTCGTTCAGGTCGATGATCGACGACTGGGGAAAGCGTAGGTGTTGTCCGCCCGACATTACCGCGATGGGCTGGGTAGACGTTACGTGCGTGCCAGCCAGATTATTAAGGTCATTGTCTCCTACGTATAGAGAGAAGCCCGCCGCGTCGGGGGTGGGGGCCGAAGTGTTGTTGTTGTTGCGTACCAAATAGGTTTGGTTGCGATTTAGAGTAACCGTGATGGTATTCTCCAGCCCCGTAGCGGTGGTAAAGTTAACGCCGGTGGGAGCATCAAAGGTGACTTCGGTACCGTCTTCGGTGGCCAGCACCGAGATAAAGTGTACGTCGTCGGCTCCGTACTTTTCGTTGGTAACCTGGGTTTGGGTGCCCGCCCAGAATTCTTCGCCCAGCGCGAAGCGGCCCTTGAGCGAGGCCAGTGCTTGGTTGCGCTGCGATAGGTTGCGGTAGACCACCGAAACGGGTTCGTCGGCGGTAATGATCAGCCCCTTGTCGCCCTCGGCGGTAAAGGCCGCGTAGGTCATGCCCTGAAAGGCGGTGAGTGACACGATCAGCGGAGTACCGGCCACTGCCGTACCGGTGGCCACCGGCGTGCCGTTGGTGAGCGCAACGGTGACCTCGGCATCGGTGTAGGGAGTGCTAATGACCAACTCGGTAGGCCCGGCTTGCCCCCCGAAACCCTGGGGTCCGTTATTGCGCGGCTCCCACACCGGAGGCATCCAGTGGCGGGTATCAAGCTGCGCGTGGGCGGGAACTACCGAGAGGCACAGCGTGCCAAAGATTAGGGAGAGAAAAAAGTAGACTCGTAGCATAGGTTAGCGGTAATACGGGCAAGTTATAAGATTTAGTTTATAAAAGAAGCGCATAGAGCAAACCGATCTTAGAAAAATTACGAACCGCATTCAGCGAATAGGGTTTTGGAGCTTTTTTGGCGTGACTCACGACACAAGCGCATCGTAACCCTGACGGAGATTTTCTTGCGCTCAGGTAACACTTTGCCAAGTAGCAACAAGATCCCTACGGGAAGACAACAAGGGGGTTTGGGATCGTGGTTGAGTATCATCCGTTAGGCGCTAGTCCCCATCGATGCATTCCGGCCCACCGTCTTCGGTTAATCATTGCCCGCTGATTCAGTTTTTGGGTACTCGTTTAGAAACGACTGGCTGCTGAACTGATTTTTTGATACTCGTTCGGAGACAACGCCCTGCTGATCGCTTCAGGGGGGCATTGTTCCCAAACGATAACCCGATGATGCGGTCAGCGCCCCGTCATTCGGTGATGGTAGCCCCTCGACGCAGTTAGCGGATACTCGTCCGGGAACGGTAGCTAACTGATTGCCTCGGGGGGGCGTTGCGGGCGGTTGATAGCCGAGGGATTCGGTTGGTGGCGTATCGCTCATTTACGGTTACAGCATTGCGGTATTTTCTTACCCAAGTAATGTACGATCATTTATGTGATGGTAATAAACCGGTTTATCCGCTTGATTTATGGTAGGAAATTACTCAATCAATTATTCATCTCTAATTATTTGTACCTATGATTACTGCTGCCCGTCTTACGCGCTATCGCATCAAAGAATTTATTCAGTTTGTTCGCAACAGTTTACTCATTGTGAGTGAGCACAGCCCGGAGCAACTCCAGGTGAAAACCCAGTATAATACGTTAGCGCAAGCGCAGCGACAGCTCGAGAAAACCTACAAGCAAGACCGAGACGACGACATGGCGCAGCGGCTGATGCAGCTCGACGCCACCCGCGATCGGGCCATTGTGTGTTTGCGGATGATTAGTGAGGGATACACCCGCCACTTCGACGCGGTGCTTAGCGCTGCCGGGCAAACCGTGCTCGACTGCGTGGATAAGTACGGGGCACGCCTGTACAGCCTGAACTACAGCGCCGAGACGGCCGCCCTGAAGAACGTGGTGCGCGACCTACAGAACCTTCCGACGTGCATCCAGGCCATTCAGGTGCTGCGGTTGGGGGAGATCGTAAAGGAGATGAAGCGGGCCAACCTGGCCTTTGAGAAGCAGTTTATTGAGCACCTAGCGGCCAGCAGTCGGGCCAACAGCGAAACCATGCGCGAACTGGTGCAGAGTACCAGCGAAGCCTACCGAACGCTGGTGAAGCACCTGGAGGCCCACGCCACCCTAACGCCCACCACCGATTATACTCTCTTTATCAACCACTTCAACGAGAACGTAGAGCACTTCAACCAAATGGTGACGCAGCGCAAGCCCTCAGCCGACAGCAACCCCTTAAGACCGGCAGCAGACGATTTGATCGATGCTTTGGTGGAGTAGTAGAGTAGGGTACGAGTCTTTCGAAGCTTCGTACTTTTCTTTCCCGTCGCCTTTTGAGCTTAATTTGTCTTAGCGCGTGATAGTAACGGGTTAAGAATGAGTACCATGCGGGGTGGAGTTTATATTCAATATAGGATGATTCAGTATCATAGTAAATCAAATTTCCTCAGTGTCCTCCTGTAAGGATCTTGCTACATCTTGTCAAGGTATTACTATGGTGCGAGGAGGCTTTCCCTCGGCTATTTTCGCCGCCTGCTCTTGCCCATACCTATTTATCTTAACACGCGCTGATTACACACTGTAAACGCGCAAGGTGTGGCGAGGGACGCTACTTTTGCAGTGCTGCTAATACAAAAAGTACTAGCATTGATGCAATGAAAAAAATTACATATGCTCTACCCAATCTGTTCGACCGCTTGTAAAACGTTGCATATTCGCTGTTATGGGTACGGCTAGATAGCTGCTCTGGTGTTGGAATATGAGCAACATTGATAAAGTTAAAGATACCAAAGCTGTACGTCTCCAAATAGTGGTCTCGTTCTTCAGCTGATATCAATCCACTATTATGGCTTTTCTCAATAAAAAATAACAGCTTTGCCCGCCTTCTTTTCACATAGAAGACGATGAAAAAAATTTGAGAAAACAGGGCTAGTGGTAACAACTCTATTGCCATAGGTTTACACTGTAATACAGTGCTGAGTCAGAAGGTAACCGGGCATGTGAGCAGATGAATTAGCTTAATCTGGCAGACTATCTTAAATATTAGCGTTGGCAGGTTCAAATATATCAAATAAGTACTTTTTAATCCCGTCATCCATACAGCTTTGCCTTTGACTTGTTTACGGATTTGATGAAATAGGGATTGGATAGCGATTTTTCGGTAATAAGATCGACGGGACGGTCCAACAGCTGCTCTAGTTGGTCGGCCAAAGCGAAGTAAGCGTCGGCGTAATCGCCGTAGTCCATAGGATGAAAGGTAACTAAAAGGTCTACGTCGCTGTGATGGTGAAACGTATCGGTACATACCGAACCAAAAGCAAACAGAGACTTTACCCGATGCGTGGCGCACAGTTTACGAATAGAGTTCATGCGATCGTCGAGCAACTTGTTCATCGTAGACTAAAAAGATTTGATGTGAAACTAGACAATTGATTAGGAAGTTGCAATCTGACGCACGCTCTTTAGCAACAACGTGCCGTGCTAATTTAGCCAATACGCGGGGCCGGACCGCAGCAGGCGTTGTACTAGCGATAAACGTGTCTTGAGCGGGCGTTCTAAAGTACCTGCTTTCTACTGAAGAGTAGATAGAGGATCCCACATGCAAGCCAGGCAGGCAGGGTGACAAAGGATAAGAAGATATCTTGCGAGACAGAAAGAAAATAAAAGCCCAGTACAGAGAGGACCCACGCGGCGAAAACGGCCTGGTTGAACCCAATGCGATTGCTCTTCCAGGCAATGCCTAAACGCTTCTCGAAGAAGTGGTTGAATACCACAACAGCTCCCATCGGAGCGAGCACAAAGCCGTACAGCGCGACAAAGTCCAGTAGTTTCATGGCAAACGCGGGGAATAGTCCCGCCACTGTCGCCAGCCCCCCGGCCAGGATCGTTACCCAGAAGGTTGAGGTTTTGGGCAGGACGGACTGAAAGGCCAAGCCCGCCCGGTAGATGGTGGGGTTGGCGGTGGTCCAGCCTCCCAACACCACGGCAATGATACCAAAGAAGCCAATCGCATTGTACGCCAGGGGGCCGGGAGCTACCGGTGGGGCGGTGCCGTTCGCCAGCAGTGCTTGGGCTTCGGGAGTGTCTAGATACACCGCGTAGAGCAGGGCGGCGGCAATCCAGGCCACGTAGTGCCCAATGTACATGCCCGCCGCCGTCGTCCAGCCGTAGGAAGCAGACTTAGCGTACCGCAGCACCGAAAGATCGGACATACCAATGTGCATGGCCGCGTTGGCAAACCACGACCAGAACACCACGTGCCAAAAGGTGTACTTTATCTGACCGGGGAAGGGTTCGGAGCCTTCTCCCCAGATCGCCCAAAAATCAGAAAAAGAACGCACTCCCAACTGGGTGAGGGCCACGATACCCGCTACTATGAAGGCCAGAACGATGAGCGGCGACATCCAGTTGGCAGCCTGCGAGATCGTATCGTAGCCCTTGGCCGCAATAAGCGAAATTGCGCTCCCTACCAGTAGCACGATAACCACCCAGGTGATACTGTTGGGCATGGTGTCGGTAAGCCGCGGCATTTCCATGTTGAAGGGCACGCCCACCGCGGTGGCCGAAACGGTAATCATCGCTCCGGCCAGGAAGCAAAACAGTATGCCGTTCGCGATATTGTAAACGGTTACCAGGTTTTTACCGCAGATCTGTTCTAGATGGAAGTAGAGGGTCAGGCGGTGGCGCACCGCTATCTCGGCCGTGAGAAATCGCCAGGACAAGACCGCCAGCAGGTTGCCAATCAGCAGTCCTACAATCAGGTCAAAGGCACTGACGCCAGCCGTTAGAAACAGTGGCCCGATGACAAATTCAGTGCCGGCCGCGTGTTCGCCAGCGTACATGCCCAGAAAGCTTTTCCAGCTTCTTAGCCGAGCCTCTGGCACGGGTTGCCTCTCGAATTCGTTCTTGGCTTCGGTATCGTCCGCTTGTTGGGATGTTAACACGCGCTGGCTTCTTTAAAGTGCTTGGTAAGATGTTGCTGATCTAGTTCGGCTTCGGAGATCATCAGTGCTGCCCCCAAGGCCGAGCCGAGGGGATTCTGGGTGGTTGTAAGATGAATATCCTTAAGTTCTCGGGCAAGAAGCGCTACGAAAACTTTGTTATCAGCAAAGCCACCGTCTAGGTAGATCTTTTTGGCGGGCGTACTACCCTGGGCCAGCTCGATAGCGATTAGTTGCAGCTCAACCAGCTCGATCATCAGCTGGTGATACGCTTCTTCAAAGCTACCAAAGCGATCCAGGTGAGTACTAGCCGGATTATACCCCTCTCTACGAATGGATTTAAAGTTAAACGCTCTAGTATAGTTACTCATCAGCGAACGATACCACTGCTCACTAAATGCAACATCCTGGTGGACGTGGGCAGATACCTCAAAGTGGCTGGCGAGTGCCTCTAACTGCTGAGAGTACTCTTTTCCGAGAAACAGTCGGGCGGCCCGCACCGGTTTGCCGTCCGTCCTCAGGAAATTCAGGCAGTCTTGCCGAAGATGCTCCTGCGAGAGCGGTTCGTGGCTGAAGGGGTTGAAAGCGATACTCCAGGTGCCCGTAGAGAGCAGGAGGAAAGGCGCTTCGTTTACCCGTAGATACGGTAACAGGGCGGCAGAACTGTCGTGAATACCCCTTCCTACCCGAATAGTGGTACCGGAGAGGTGTTCATAGTTGCCAGAATCTACCATCGGGGCGAGCATCCGGTCTATTCCTTCCGCCGCAACCCAACGGTGGTAGTCGTTTTTGGTAAAGTCCCACAGCATGGTGTGGCAGCCCACGCTGGTATACTCGCTGTAAGCGTGTCCGGTGATTACGTAGCTAAAGTACTGAGGCAGGTGCAAAGAATACCGTATTTGGTGAAATAGGTCGGCCTTCACGTGCTTGAGCCAGTACAACTGCAGACCGGAGTTTAACATGCCCAGCTGCGGAGAAGAGGTTTCTTGCGCCACCCGCAGGGGATCGCCGTAGCGTTGGTAAAAATCTTCCTGCAGCTCGCTAGGGTACGGTTTGGTATAGTTGTACAGGGGAGTGAGTGGATTCCCCCGTTCATCCAGATGGACCAGGCTGGCTCCGTAGGCAGAGAAATTGATTGCCTCCAGCTCGTACTTGCCCGACTGCCGGAGTTCATCTAGGGTGTTCTTAATCCAGCCAACCGTTGCCGGGAGATCGTCGCAGGGGTACCCATCATCATCCTCTAGTTCATCAAAGCTGACGTATTCTTTGTATACCTCATTCAACTCCCGGTCGAAGAGAAAGCACTTCTTGTTCGTTTTCCCTATGTCAAAGATTGCCGTTACCTTCATGGGCTAGAGTCCGGTTGCCGTACTTTTTTTGCCTCTGGATTTAATAAGTTGGTTTCTAACATCCAGGTGGCGATATAGGCCGATTGGATCAATGGCTCCCCCCGCATTCAGCCGCGCCTGAGCGACGAGCGGCCTTACGTCGGTTCGGTAGGCGCGCTGCATAAGCTCCTGACACCAGGTAACATCATTGGCCTGCTGGGCCTCCTTCAGGGCTTCTTGGTCTACCAGCAGGGCCTGGGCGTAGGCGATTAGGATCGCTTCCAGGGATTGCATGAGGTCTTCAAGAGGGTCTTTTATGTTATGACTGGCGTCTATCATCCAGGCGATGGGTGGATTACCGGTATCGTTTTGTATTCCGTATACCAGCTCGTTAAAGATGAGAAACAACTGGTAGGGCTTGATGCTACCGCAGGTCAGGTCATCGTCTCCGTACTTGCTGTCGTTAAAATGAAACCCTCCCAGGCGGCCCTTCATTAGTAGGGTAGCTACAATCTGCTCGATGTTCGTATTGGGCAGATGGTGCCCCAGGTCAACCAGGGTGTGGGCTTGCTTTCCGCACCCTTCGGCGAGCATCAGCGAGGTGCCCCAGTCCGGGATAACCGTGGCGTAGAAGTTAGGCTCGTAGGGTTTGTATTCTACCAGCATCCGCCAGTCGTCTGGAAGCTGGGCGTACACCTTTTGCAGGGCGTCTTGGGTGAGCTCGAGGGCCTGGCGAAAATTTCTTTGTCCGGGAAAGTTTGCCCCGTCGGCCAACCAGATGGTCAGCGCCTTACTGCCGAGCATTTCGCCGTACCGGATCACCTCAATGTTGTGGGCCACGGCTTGCTCCCGATTGGCCGACTGGTTGGCGCTCAAAGAACCAAACCGGTAGCTGCTGGCCGCCTCGGGCTGATCCTGAAAGGTATTGGAGTTTACTGCGTCAAACCTGATGTTCAGCGAGTCTGCCCTCTCCTTT
Organism: Tunicatimonas sp.; assembly: GCA_049650865.1. Taxonomy (GTDB): domain Bacteria; phylum Bacteroidota; class Bacteroidia; order Cytophagales; family Cyclobacteriaceae; genus Tunicatimonas. The sequence goes on along the minus strand of JBASAY010000064.1, from coordinate 25,906 downwards.
ATAGCGGCGGGGTCGGTGGGAATGTCCCAGGGGATATGCAACGAAATGGCTCCCGCGGTTTGGGTGAGGGCGTGAATCAGCCCCACGTCGTCAACCTTCTCTTCCAGGCTCCGTGGTTCGCCCCCAACCGAGAACCTGCCGAAACGCGTGCCCCCCGCGCCTAGCGCCCAGCTGGGAATCGCCACCTGCAGCGCCTGTAACTTTTCTACGACGGCAGCGGCGTCAATTTGCTGCTTGTTCAGTCGCTGGCTTATAAAATCATACGCTTCCTGCTGTTCGGAGCGGCGCTTCGCGTTGAAGTTTTCGGTTTCTGAATGGGTAATTTTCATAGCGGTTAGCGTTTAACGGACAAAGGCTTCCGCCATGCCACCGTCCACGTTGATCATATTTCCCGTACTCTTCTCGAGTACCGCCGTGAGGGCAAAAACCGCGTTGGCAATATCCTCCGGTCGTATGATCTCATTCATCAGATTTCTTTTGGCGTAGAAGGCGGGTAGTTCTTCCACCGTGATACCGTACGCTTTAGCTCTACCTTCGGCCCACGACCCCTCCCAAATCTTACTGCCGATGATAACCCCGTCGGGATTGACGGTATTTACCCGGATCTTTTCGGGACCCAACTCGGCAGCCAGTAGCCTGGTCATGTGCTGCTGGGCGGCCTTAGCCGTTCCGTAGCCCACGTTATTTTTTCCCGAAACTATCCCGTTCTTACTGGCGATATTGATGATATTCCCCCCCCGTCGCTGCGTTTGCATGATGGCTGCCCCCTTCTGCGCCATATAAAACTGGCCCTTCACCAGCACGTCCTGAAGTAGGTCCCAGTCTTTCTCGGTGGTTTCGCCCAAAGGCTTAGAGATAGCAAGGCCCGCCGAATGGACTACGATATCTACTCCGCCGAATTCAACGCTAACGGCTTCAAATGCCTTGCTCACCGAATCTTGGTCGGTTACATCACAAACGCTGTAGGCCGCAACGTCTTTTTGGTAGGTAGCGTGGGCTTCTTTCAACCGGTTTTCTTCTATATCCGTTAGGAAAACGTTGGCCCCCTCGGCCGCTAGCTTGTCGGCAATGGCTTTACCAATGCCGCCCCCGGCACCGGTGATAATAGCGATGCGGCGCGAAAGAGGTTTCTCCGGGGGCATGCGCTTCAGTTTGTCCTCTTCCAGTAGCCAGTACTCGATATCGAACGCCTCTTGGCGCGGAAGAGCCGTATAGCTGGAAATGGCCTCCGCACCCCGCATCACGTTGATGGCATTGGTATAAAACTCGGAGGCAACCCGGGCGGTCTGCTTGTTCTTGGCAAACGTAAACATGCCTACGCCCGGGTATAAGATAACCACCGGATTAGGATCGCGCATGGCGGGACTATTGTCGTGTTTGTGGGTGTTATAATAGTCCTCGTACTCTTGACGATACTGCTCAAAAGCGGGAGTTACCTTGTCCCGTATCGACGCAGGATCACTAAGCGCTTCATCCGGGGCAAGCGATAGCACTAGCGGTTGGATTTTTGTTCGCAGAAAATGGTCCGGACAGGAGGTGCCTAAGGGGGCTAATTTCGGTAGGTCGTTGCTGTTAATAAATTGCAGTACCCGGTCATCGTCCGAGAAGTGCCCGATCATACTACGGTGGCTAGAGCACAGTCCTCGGAGTACGGGAGCTAACTGGGCAGCCTGCCTTCGGCGTTTACTTTTTTCCAGGCTTTCCAGCTTGACCCCCCCAAAGACCGGTCGTGCTGCCTCTCGCTCGCTAATGTACCGAGAGGCAGTCTCAATAACTTCCAGGCTATTTATGTAGCATTCGTGGCTGGTATCTCCCCAGGTAAACAGTCCGTGACTTCCCAGCACAATGCCTCGGATTCCCGGATGATCGTTGAGGCACTTTTCTAACTGAAGCGCAAGGTCAAAGCCGGGCCGCTGCCAGGGCACCCACCCCATTTGGTCGCCCCATATCTCTCGGGTAATGGCCTGACTGTCTTTGGCGGCCGCCACCGCGATGAGCGCATCGGGGTGCAGATGGTCGATGTGGTTGAAGGGAAGCAACCCGTGCAGCGGAGTATCTATGGAGGGAGCCCGGCTGTCCAGATCATACAGGCAGTGGTAGTACAAGGGAACGATTTCGTCCTCATGCTCAATGCCACGGTACACATTCTTAAGGCTTTTAAGTTTTTCTACGTACAGCCCGGCAATACCATCGCGGGTGAGGGTGCCGATGTCCCCTCCTGATCCTTTGATCCACATCACCGCTACCTCTTCTCCGGTGAGAGGGTCTTTTTCTATGGTTCGGCAAGAGGTATTGCCGCCCCCGTAGTTAGTGATTCTCAGGTCCTGTCCTAAAACATTTGATCGGTAGAGAAAAAGCTCAACCTGATCATCACCCAATTGATCAGCTTTTGACTGATCCCAAGAATAATTGATGTGTTTAAAATCATTCGGATCCATTATTGCGCTTTTAAAGATATTTGGATTTATTGATTTACTAAGTTTGAAGCCTTTGTTGTGATGAAACCTAAATATAGATCGTTCTGAGGGAAGTTAGTTGTACCAATTGATATTTTATTTGCACATTTTGTCCTGGCTTAAGCTTGAAGAATTTTTTTAAATACCTAACGTCCAGCGAGTCGGACAAGCAGTGGGGACTTTATCTCACTGTCTCAGGTCGGTACCACTCACCCCCCGGCGCTGAGTATCCCGCTAGAGCCCATCCGGCGGGTTACTATTTCGACGGGGAGAGCGGGAGAACGCTGGATGAGTACCAATTAAATTATATTACCGAAGGGACGGGACTTCTGGAAACTTCGCGGGGTAGTTTCAAGGTAAGACCGGGTATGGTGATGATTATCCGCCCCGGGGTGAAGCATTGGTACCGACCGGATAAGGATACCGGATGGACTGAAAACTACATTGGCTTTAAGGGAGACTTAGCAAGTCACTTTTTAGACGTAGCATTCCAGGACCCTCATAATCCGGTGCTTACCTGTGGTAGTCGGGTAGAGATTATAGACGTATACCAAAAAATCTTTGATCTGGTACAGACCCAAAAGCCAGCCTATCAACAGGTAGCTTCGGGCATGATACTCAAACTGATCGGCTTGCTGCTCTCCCTGCAGAAGCAGAGCAGGATGGAAGAAAAAGGAAAAGAGATAGAAGATTTGATTACTTCTGCCAGAGCCTACCTGTGGGAGAATGTAGACAAGACCCCTAACCTGGAAGAGTTTGCCCGAAGCAAAAATTTCAGTTACTCCACTTTCCGTAAACTATTTAAGCAGTACACCGAAATATCCCCGTATCACTATTACCTTGACCTTAAAATCATGCGGGCCAAAGAACTTATTGTTTCTACTGATAAGAGCGTAAAGGAAATGGCTTACGAGTTAGGCTTTGACTCTGTCCACTACTTTAGCCGACTGTTCAAAAAGAAAACGGGGTTTTCCCCCCGCGAATTTCGGCGAAGGTCCTGACGTTATCAACCAACTTGCGTGCAGTACAGCTTAGGAGTGGCTTCAACGAATTGCTTGAACGGGTTAGTAAGCGCTAGCAGGATGATCGCTAGGTTTTTCTAATTTTACCCACCTATCCTACACCAGGTGCCGCTCAGGGCAATGATCGGCCCGTTTCTTCGTACCTTTACCGAACAAACAATCCTTAATGAACCTGATTCAACGCTTTTTTAAGCAGGAAAGAAAGAAGATTCGCCAGCAACCGCTGCGTTACTTCTCAGTCCGACTGGGTGTGCTGGCCGGACTGGGTTTGGTATCGGTACTGGCCCTTTACTTCGCCGTGCGGGCTGAGACCTTCGGCAAACTGCCCACCGACGAGCAACTGCGTACCATTCAGAACTTCACCGCCTCGGAGGTGTATACCTACGACCGCATCCTGTTAGGGCGTTTCTACGTAGAAAACCGCACCAATACCACCCTCGACAACATCAATCCCGCCATCGCCGAGGCACTGGTGGCCACCGAAGACGCCCGCTTTTACGAGCACGACGGCGTAGACCGGCGCAGCCTGGCGCGGGTGCTGGTGAAGAGTATTTTGCTGCGGCAGGAAAACGCGGGCGGCGGCAGCACCATCAGCCAGCAGCTGGCCAAGAACCTGTTCCCCCGGCAGCGCTACGGTTTGCTCACGCTACCGGTCAATAAGATCAAGGAGATCACGGTGGCCACCCGCCTGGAAGAGATGTACGACAAAGATGAAATTCTGATGCTGTACCTCAACACGGTTCCCTTCGGGGGCAACGTGTTCGGCATTGAGGCGGCCTCGAAACGCTTTTTTAACAAGTCGGCCAAGGAGCTGGGCACGGAGGAAGCCGCTACGCTCATCGGAATGCTGAAGGCCACCACCTACTACAGTCCGCGTCTGTACCCCGAGCGCTCGCAGCAGCGGCGCAACGTGGTGCTGGGGCAAATGGCGAAGTACAACTACCTGACGGATACGCAGCGCGATTCGCTACGGGCGCTACCGCTGGAGCTGAACTACCACAACGTGACGCACAATACGGGTTTGGCTCCCTACTTTCGCGAGAAGCTACGCGGCGAGGTGCAGCAGTGGCTCAATGCGCACCCCCAAGAAGACGGTTCCACCTACAACCTCTACACCGACGGGCTCAAAATATACACCACGCTGGACGCCCGACTACAGGCCTACGCCGAACAGGCGGTGGCAACGCACATGAAGAAGCTGCAGCAGGACTTCTTCGCGCACTGGAAGGACCGCAAGCCCTGGGGAAAGGACGATCAATCGCTCCAGCAGGCCAAGCGCCGCTCTGAACGCTACCGCCTGCTCAAATCGCTGGGCAAGTCCGACGGAGAGATCGACACCGCTTTCAGCACGCCCATTCCCATGACGGTGTTTACCTGGGAGGGCGAGCAGGAGAAGACGATGTCGCCGATGGATTCTATCGCCTACTACCAGATGTTCCTGAACGCCGGGTTTCTGGCCGTGCGTCCCGAAACCGGCGAGGTGAAGGCCTGGGTGGGGGGCATCGACCATAAGTACTTTCAGTACGACCACGTGACGGCCCGGCGGCAGGTGGGCTCCACCTTTAAGCCCATTGTGTACGCCGCCGCCCTCGAGGACGGCGCCCAGCCCTGCGACTTCATCGAGAACGAGCAGCGGGTGTACGAAGACTACGACAACTGGTCGCCCGGCAACTCCGACGGCGACTACGAGGGCAGCTACTCCATGGCCGGGGCCCTGGCCAAGTCGGTGAACACGGTGACCGTGGAGCTGATGATGCGCACCGGGGTGGAGAACGTGGTCGACCTGGCCCACCGCATGGGCATAGACAGCAAATTGCCCGACCAGCCCGCCATTGCGCTGGGCACCGCCGACTTGTCGCTCTACGAGATGCTGACCGTGTACGGCACGCTGGTGAATCGGGGCGTGCGGGTAGCTCCGTCGTACCTGTTAGGCATCGAGGACAAGGATGGCAACGTAATAGCTAACTTCAAGAACGAGGTAGAGCCCGAGCGGGCGCTGTCGCGCGAGACGGCCGACCTAATGGTGAACATGCTCAAGAACGTGACCGATACCGGCGGCACGGCCCGCCGCCTGCGCTATACCTATAAGTTGCGCAACGATCTGATCGGCAAGACCGGTACCACCCAGTCGCACGCCGACGGTTGGTTCATTGGGGCCACGCCCAAGCTGGTGTTTGGCTCGTGGGTGGGGGGCGACAACCGGTTAGTACGCTTCCGCACCATTCGGGAGGGGCAGGGAGCCAATACGGCCCTGCCCATTGCGGCCCTGTTTCTAGACAAGTTCAATCAAGACGAAACGTTTGGCAAGAGCGTGCGCTACGCCCGGTTTCCCGCGCCCTCGCGGCGGGTGCAGGCGCTTCTCAACTGCCCCATGTACGAAGAGGATCGCCCCGGTCTATTCGAGCGCATCTTCGCTGATAAGGAAGACCAAGACGAACGGGTGGCTGACCAGCAGCGCCCGGAGTATACGGGCCGGGACGGAGCGCAACGCCCTACGCGCCGGGCACCCCGCAAAAAGAAGCGGAAGCTCAAGGACGTGCTGCGGGATATCTTTGGGGGGAACTAGGATCAGGCAGGGGCTGCCGGATGGGAGGTGTTCAAGTGTAGAGAGTAGTTCAGAGTCCTATTAGGATGATAATACGCTTTATTATAAAGGCACTTAAATACTACCTTTTGATGTCACTCATACCAGCGTTTGCTTTGTACTTCACGCAAGCAATGTCAATCAAGAAACTTTTGACAACCTACGGTATCATAGTGTTAGGTCTTGTCATAACATCTGTACTGGTACAGCTACTATTCTTGTTGGCGAAGCACTTTCAAAGTGGTCGGTCTGAGTGATACTATAACTCATTGAGTAACTCTTCTGCGTCACGGGCCTGCTTTTTACCGGCGCGAATAAGCTTCATTTCCTCCACGGCTTCCCGAATCTCGCCCATCAGTTGGGCTTTAGCGTCGGTAAGCGGCTGCGTCTTTACGTAAGATAGCCCGCTAAGCACTTCCAATAAAGATCGCGCTTTGTCATCCTGAATGTCTAAGAGTACTTTCATAGCTTTTAGTGTAACGGATATGTATTGCGACAGAGCTAAGCCTGCTCACTAAACGTTGCCCTTTTTCCGCTCCTTCAGCGCGTAGTCTACCGCCCGGGCGGTCATGGCCATAAAAGTAAGCGAGGGGTTCTGGGTGGATACCGAGGTCATGCACGCCCCGTCGGTGACGATCACGTTCGGGCAGGCGTGCATCTGGTTCCAGCCGTTAAGCATCGAGGTCTTCGGGTCTTTGCCCATGCGGCAGCCGCCCATTTCGTGGATATCCAGTCCGGGACTTTGGCCGGTGTCTACCTGGGTAATGTCCTTAAACCCAGCTTTCTCCAGCATCTCGGAGGCCTGCGTGTGGAAGTCGGCCAGCATGCGCTCATCGTTTTCGTCGTAGCTGATGTTGGTCACCAACTGCGGCATGCCCCAGGCATCGGTTTCGGTAGGGCTGAGGGTAACCGTATTTTCCTCCTTGGGCAGAGTTTCGCCCATGCCCAGCACGAACATACGCCAGGGACCAATGTCACGCAGTCCGTCTTTCCACTCCGCGCCGAAACCCGCGTTGGCCTGGGCCGGATTAAACTGGTCGCGCGACGCATTGATGTACATTGCGTAGCCCCGTTTGAAGTCCACGTCGGGGTCTTGCTGCCGCAGGTTACGGAAGCGGGGCAGGTAGCCCGCGTTGGGGCGGCGACCGTAGTAATACCGGTCATCGTAGCCCTCGGCGGTAGCGGTAACGCGACCGCGGTAGTTGTGGAAGGCCACGTACTTGCCCAGCGTGCCGCTGTCGTTGCCTAAGCCGTTGGGGAAGCGGTTTGACGTGGAGTTCAGCAGCAGTAGGTTGGTATTGAGCGTGGCGGCATTCACAAACACCAGGTCGGCGTAGTACTCGGTTTCTTGCTTGGTATTGGCATCCACCACGCGCACGCCGGTCACGTTCTCCTTGGCATCATCGGAGATGAGAGATTGCACCACCGAATCGGGTTGCAGGGTCATGTTACCGGTTTTGGCGGCCCAGGGTAGGGTAGAGGCGTTGGAGCTAAAGTAGGCTCCGTAGGGACAACCCCGGTAGCACATATGGCGGTACTGGCACTGGGCGCGCCCCTGCTGTCGGTGGATTTCCTGCGGCTCGGTGAGGTGCGCGCAGCGTCCGATGATCATCTGCCGGTCTTGGTAGTGCTGCGCAATGCTCTGCTGAAAAGCTTCTTCCACGCAGTTAAGCTTCATGGGGGGCAAAAACTCGCCGTCGGGCAGGTTGTCGAGCCCGTCGCGGTTACCGCTGATGCCCGCAAACTTTTCCACGTGACTGTACCAGGAGTCTAAGTCGGCGTAGCGAATGGGCCAGTCGGTCGCGTAACCGTCGCGGGCGGGGCCGCTGAAATCGTAGTCGCTCCAGCGCTGGGTTTGCCGCGCCCATAGCAGCGACTTGCCCCCCACCTGGTAGCCACGGATCCAGTCGAAGGGCTTCTTCTGCTCGTAAGGGTGCTCCTTATCTTTCACGAAGAAGTGCTCGGTGAACTCATCAAAAGCGTAACACTTGGCGATTACCGGGTTCTCCTCTAGTACTGGTTTGGCAATTTTGCCGTGGTGGGGCATCTCCCAGGGCGCCTTGGTGGCGGTAGGATAGTCCTTCCCGTGTACCACCGCCCGGCCGCGCTCTAGTACGAGCGTTTTGAGGCCCTTGTCACACAGTTCTTTAGCGGCCCAGCCCCCGCTGATTCCGGAACCGATCACAATGGCGTCGTAGGTGTTTTGTTGGGTAGCTTTGTTGTTTAAGTTTGCCATAAAATTGCGGTAGTTAAGAAACTAGTGAACCGGTTTCTTACGCACTACTTTGCGGCGACGGTACTTTTGATATTCAATAGGGCCAATAAAACCGGCTATTAGGCTGAAGAAAACGCCTATCCATGCCCATATCTCAAAGTTACTCATCATCGTACCGTTTAATTTGTTCGGTGAGATAATATATCAATATAAGAAGAAAGAACACGCCCACAAACAGAAATCCGATGTGGGCCTTGTGTTAATCTTCTCCGACCAATAAAGTAGCAATGCCAGTAAGCGATAGAATCAGCGCGTTAATTGCCCCTCTGAGAAATTCTTTCAGAATATCTGGCATGCTTTATAATTGCATCTTGCTACGCTAATTTCCAACCCGAGCGATACTCGCGCTTCAGGTGCTGGTTCACGTCGTTATTGTTGGTGAATTTCATGTTCTTGCTATCGTAGCGCAGGGTTTCGCCGGGGGCGTGCAGCGCTACCACCCCGAGCAGCATGGTTTCGTTGAGCGGCGCAGCGTACTCGAACGGACAAGAAATTTCTTCCTCACCTTTGATGGCGCGAATCCAGTTCATTTCGTGGGCGTCACGTCCGCCCTCGATGCGCTTGAAGGTTTCGGGAGTACTTTTGTACTCTTCCATCAGGTTTTGCGGATACATTTGCGGATCGGCACCGTAGGTCTTGTGCGTCAGGATGCCTTTCTCGCCAACAAAAATCACCCCGCCGGTGCGGTCTAGTTCCACCTCGTCGGGCATCACTTCGGGACGGGCGGGCATCAGGCCACCGTCGTACCAGTGCATCATTACCGGGGGCTTATTGCCGCGGGCCGCAAAGCCGTAGTGTACGGTAGTAGACAAGGGATAGGTCGCCAAATCATCTTCGTTGCCTCCCCAGGGAGTGGAAGCGGCCTGCACGGTTTCGGGATACTCTAGCTCGAGCGCCCAGTAGGGGTGATCGATCAGGTGGGCTCCCATATCGCCGAGCGCACCTACTCCCCAGTCGACCCAACCCCGCCAGTTGAAGGGGTGGTAGATCGGGTGATAGTCTCGTTGCGGAGCGGGCCCCAGGAATAAATCCCAGTCCAGGTCTTCGGGTGCCGAGAAGCTACCGCTGAGCGCACTGGTCAGACGGTCGCGTACGCCGCCGCCGTTCCACTTCTCCTGCTCCACCGAGGCGGTGGCGGTATCCTGAGGACGCGGAATACCCTGCGGCCAGATCGGGCGGTTGGTCCACACGTGCACTTCCTTTACCGGGCCGATAGCACCGGCGCGAATCCACTCGTTGATGCGACGCGCATCGTCGCTGGAGTGACCTTGGTTGCCCATTTGGGTGACTACGCCGGTTTCCTGGGCGGTTTTGCGCAGCACACGCGCTTCGTGCACCGTGTAGGTGAGTGGCTTTTGTACGTACACATGCTTGCCCATACGCATGGCGGCGGTGGCAGCGGCGGCGTGAACGTGGTCGGGAGTGGCGATTACGACCGCGTCGATGTCCTTCTGCTCGTCGAGCATCTTACGGAAGTCTTTGTACCGCTTGGCTTTTTCGTAAGCAGCGCGCAAGTCCGCCCGGTCGTCCCGGCTCACTGATTCCTTCACTCGACCGTAGTCGACGTCGGCAAAAGCGACAATGTTTTGACTGGTAAGGTTGCTCATATTAGAAGAGCCCATTCCTCCGGCGCCGATAGCGGCTACGTTGACCGTATCGCTCGGGGCCTGAAAGCCCACGCCGCCCAGCACGTGGCGGGGCACAATCATAAAGGAAGCCGCCGATAAGCTGGCACCTTTCAAAAAATCACGTCGGGGCAACGATGCCCCTTTCTTGCTAGTTAGGCTGTTATTCATTACTCAATATTAAGTGATTAGGTATTTAGTACTTATGAATCACCTAATGTACGAAATTATGGTGATAAGGCAGTATTTCTTCGGAAAACGTTAATCTGAGTCGAAGTATTGCGTAGCTAATTTCTTGCTTAGCAAGCAAAAGAAAGGATGTATTCAAGATGAGAGCAAAAAAAGGACCCATTTAGGATGGGGCCGGTGATTGTATGCTTTGGCAGCTCAAGTGTTACGACTGCAACCAAGCTCTGGCTTCCTGTTCATCCTTAAAGATACGCATCTCAAAACCACTTACCCGGGTGGCCATCTCTTCTACCGACAGGGCTGCGAAGATATCGGCCGACACCATATGAGCAAATTTCTGTAAGCCGGCCGCCACCACCCGGGGCATCCAATCTTTCTCGATCCACTCATTGGCCGCGTCCCACGAGCCAGTGAGGTCTCGGTTGTCGTTGAGCAGGTTGATGCAAGCATGCTCTTTTACTTGTTCTAAAACTTTTTCTGCTCCCTGCTTCACATCTTCTACCGTTACTTCGCCCCGCCAGCAGGCGTATATGCCCCGGTAGGCTTCCTCGTGGTGAACTGCGATGAACTCTTCGCCCAAGGCGTTTTGAACCGAAATTGCTGTTGTTTCCATTGATAATAATTTAGCGTGATTAAAATTAACAAACAAAGGGGGTAGGCTCAGTCGGGTTGGGTAGTTAGTTTTTGAATTTCTGCCAGTAGTTGCTGTTCTTTTTGCTTAAATTTTTCCGTCACTTTCTGCATCATAACCGTGCGAGACGCAATCTGCTCCTGAGCACGTTGTCTTTCTATCTGGCGCACTTCTTCGGTTTCTTCTTGAGCAACTTTTAGTTCGCGGAGTTTTTCCTGCAGTAGGCGGTGGCTTTCTTCTAACTCAGCCCGAAACCGGTCTGACTGCTCCTGCGTAGCCTGCATCTCCTCAAGGTTCTGCCTTATTTCTTCCTCCTGGGCGCGCACTTCATTAGCTTGCTGCTGAGATGCCTCTAATAGAATTTTGGTTTGTTCATTAACCCGCATGCTCCGTATCGTGGCTGCCACACTCTGGCTCACGGTTTTAATGAATTCTATCTGATGGGGCTCGAAAGGCTGAAAGGAAGCAAGTTCTAGCACACCTTCCACTTCATCGTTGACAACGAGCGGCACGATAAGCAAACAACGCGGCGGCGTTTCTCCTAAACCGGAAGTGATGTTCACGTAGTTTTCGGGCAAATCGGTCAGATAGATGGGAGCGCGCTCTAAGTAGGCTTGTCCCAACAGACCTTCTCCTATGTTTACCTTCTTCTTTAGGTACTTCTTGCGTTCGTAAGCGTAGCAGGCCTGAAGTTTAAGGCTTGGTTGACTGTTTTCTTCCTCTACTAAAAAGAGTCCCCCCTGGTTGGCTTTTACGTAATGAATAATCTTGGAAAGTATTTCTTCCCCCATGGTCTGTTGGTCGTCATAGTCGCGCAACAAACTGTTTATTTTGGTTAGCCCATCCGAAATCCACTGGCGCTGCTGTTCTTCTTGTTGGGCTGCCTCGAGTTGCTGTAGATTTGCTTTTAGCTCCTGTTCTGTCTCCCTCATCTTACGATAATTCTGTTCGGCCTCGGCCAAAAACTGGCTGCTTTTTTCTTCCGATCGTTGGTTTTGGTAGATGAGAACAAACACTGCGGCAAAGACAGACAGTGCTCCACTCACCGTGGCAATTACCCCTACGCTACCTTGAAAAACGGCAGCATCTACGGTGGGCTCCCACCAACCCTTGGCGTAGTGAGTCAGAATGATGGTTGCCAAAACTAAGCTGGCAATAGCAAACAGGGTGGCCCTCTCTCGCAAGTCAAAGACCAGGAAAACAATGACCGAAAAGCTGACCTGGATCACGCTCGCGCTGGCTATCAATGGGGCGTTAGCAGAAGCTAACCCTATGTGAAACAAGCAGACCAGCCCTGGCAAAGACAGCGCCATTACAATCCTCCCCAGGGTCACCGCTCCCAGTGCGTTCAGGCCAATGGTTGCTAGGGTGATAAACAAACCGATAACCGGAATAAGGCGTAGCGGGGGAAGATGAACAAAGGAGATTACAACGAAGGGCAAAATGACCAAAGGGACCGCTAGAAGGGCTGCTCCGTTAGAATTTCGAATCTTCTTTTGTAGGTGAGAAGACTGACTATCCGAAATTCCTGCCTCTAAAAATTGGGTGAGTATCATTTATTGTGCGCATACAAAAAGCTTGTCAAAAGTAGTTTGCGGTATTCTCTAAAAATCTCCTAAAAAACCGACTTAAGCACATCAGTGCTTCTAAGGGAGGATCCACCTTTAATAACAGCGAACCATGAATGAAATTAGTAAAGGGTAACGATCTTATACTACTGTCAAACTAAGCAGTGAGGTGCAAAAGCCACAATAGTGAACAGAGAGAGGAAATGGTTCCACACGTATGTGTAGCGAAGTTGAATAGTTAGTTAGCTTAATGCCTACAAGCCTAATGAACTTGTATGTATATTTTATTCTGCTGTATACAATTAAAATAAAATTTTATTTGCTATTTAACAAAAATGATAAAATTATTTACTTATTTTTGCATCCAAACAGTGGTCCGCAATCATCCGCTAAACAATTGACGAACATTGCTGAATGCTATATAAAATCAAAATAACACCAACTAAATCTCACATGGACTGATTTAAACTCAATTTATCACAACTACGCAGTTTAATTTTCGTTAATTTTGAAATATTGCAAAAACTAGCACCGTATTTTCATGTACTTTTTGCAATTAATAAGAGCTTATCAAAATTTTTACTAAGCAACAACCGTATGGATACTCAAGAAGAAGTGATTGATTTACTAAACACGTTATTAGAAGAGAGTTGCGACGCCAAACGAGGCTATCAGCAAGCCGCTGAGCAGGTGGAAGACCCTGCGCTGAAGGGGCTCTTTATGAGTTTATGCAGCCAACGCGATAATTTTAAGAAGTCAATTCGCGAAGAGACGCGTTTTCTAGGAGGCGAGCCAACACCGTGTACTTCGACACAGTCTATTCAGGAGGCTTTTGCCAGTCCTGATCTGCTGCTTGTTCTTAACACAATCGAGCAAACCTTAGAAGGCTGTCTGAAATTAGAGATGGATCGCTTAGCACTCTACGAAAAGACGCTCGACAGGAACGACTTCGAAGCGTCTACTCGGAATCTGCTCATCGGGCAGCGGGAAAATATCAAACTGACGCTGGCCGACCTTCAGAAGACCGACGATTCGGCCGAACTGCTGGGCGCCTAATCCACCCACAGTCGCCCGTTAGCGGTGGCGAATGGCCTACGTAGTAAATAGCTGCTTCATGGTGGGCGGCACGTACGCTACCTCCGCGTCCGCAAACTCCTCCTGCGCGGTACGGTGGTCACTCTCGTGGAAGACGTACACCCGCACCGGCTGCGTAGCCCGTTTGACGAGCTGCGAGATAGCTTCAAATCCGTATTTTCCCTCAAAGCATATAACAACTAGTGCTGTGTCGCTGCGGTAAGCGTGGTAGTTTAGATGTACCTGTACCGGAACGAAAGCACCCTCCCTAAACGCGATCAGGTCGGCGCAGGCCTGCCGGATGCGCAGGTCCTGCGGTGGTAAAAACAAAGTTTGGTAATACCGCAAGGTGTCCGAGCACCCGTCCACCATGGTTGGTCCTTTCTTCACCCCCTCTAGCGTCACAGTATTGTTCTTTAGCGATCGGCGCACTTCATCATAGTCCGATTGGTAGTGTTCCGTTAGCTCAGAGAGATGGGTAAGGAGATCACCACCCTTCGATAGGTCGTTGAGCGATATTTTTCTTTGGTAGAGAACATCCTTTTGGGTGGCGGTAGCTGAGTATCCCCGCAGCAGTTTCCGGATGCGGGGGTAGAGTACTTCTCGGCAAATACCATTTTCGTTGTTGTTGCACAAGATAAAGCTTCGCTGACCGCCATCCTCACGGTTCATGGCAAGAATGGCGTGACCCAACGTACCCGAACCGGCAAAAAAGTCAAGAAAGATTCCGTCACGCTTGTCCAGCAATCCCAGCAAATGTCGCAGTAAGGCAACCGGCTTGGGATATTTGATCGGACTTCCCGATCCGAACAGCTGTTTTAGCTCTTTGGTGCCATGAGCGGTAAGCACGCCCTGAATAAGCGACGAGGCCGGTTTGGTATCGCTCTTGAGATCGGCTCGGTACTTTTTTAGCAGAAACTTCTTACCCTTCTCACTAGGAAATACCAGCTTACCCGACGTAGTCCATTCCTTGACGCGCCGCCGTGAAAAAGCCCAGTAGCGCCCCGCCGGAGGGTAGTACACCTCGCCGGTGTGCGGGTTCTTAATTGGAAACCGGTCTTTTTCCGTGCCCGAGGCCGCCGACGGGTTGTCGGGCATCCACGGACCCCGGGGGTCGTCGTCGCGGTTCACGTACTTGGCCAAATCTTTAGGCACTCCCTTCAGGCGAAAGCGGTCGCGCTGGCGGGCGTACACCAAAATGTATTCATGGTCGGTAGCGAAGCGGTTGGCCGCATCATTGGGCGTGGTACGGTTCACCCATACGAAGTTGCCAATAAAGTTTTTAGCGCTGAAGATGCCATCGCAGAGGAGCTTGAGGTGGGCCATTTCCCGGTCGTCAATAGAGATAAACAGCACGCCGTCATCGGTGAGCAAATCTTTGGCAAGCTGCAGGCGGTGGTACATGAAACTAAGCCAGCGGCTGTGCTTCTGGGTAGGCGTTTTGCCCCCGGTGCGGTCGGTGTAGCGTAGTCCGGTTTGTTCGGTATTGTAGGGCGGGTCGATATAGATCGCATCAACGCGCCCCCGGTGGGTCATGTTGAGGGCGGTAAGAGCGTGGTAGTTATCTCCCTCGATGATGTAGTGGGTAGGCGATACGGGCTCACCTTCAATATCTAGTTCGCTCAGGGGTTTTAGGGAGGGAAACAGATGTTTGGCCATGGTGACGACCTGCTCCGGCTGGGCGTCTTCTTCCCACACCAATCCAAACCGTTCGTGGGGCGGTGCTAGCTCGGTGTCGAAGACGATATTAAGCTGATCCATCGGGGATCAAAATACAGCATTCCGGGCATAAATCCTTTCCTTCGGAAAATTAGTACCACACTAGCCTACGAACGCTTAGGTAGAAAGGAGGAAACTAGTTGTTTTGGTAATGTTTGAAAGCACCTTCCGCCTCTAGTGTGTTTGTAATTTTTTCTTCTGCTGGAGTTCGCTTTATTATAGGATTGTCTTTCCAAAATGACGCGTCATAATCCACCTTCAATATCTCGTCCATATCATAGGTTTTGATAGATACAGGCTTCAGTTGATTTATTTCTACGTGATTCTGCAGATCGTAGATAGTCAGCAAAGAGTTGACCGCGACACTTCTCTTCTTTCTTCTTACTTTTTTGTCGTAGGTAAATACGGTGTTAATGTATCTTAAGACTGGAATAGAATCAGTTTGATCAAAGCTGATATCCCAGCGACAAACGTGATTATCACTAGTCTTAGAAATATTTTCGGTTAAACTATGATGAGCAGAAGTTAGCAATCTGACGATGTCGTAAGTATCCACGTTGATAAATACGCTTCCTTCTTGTATTGGTAAGCTGCTATCTTTTAGTTTTGACTTAAAAACAATCTGTATGAGCGTTCCACTGTCCAGTTTAGTGTATCCTGCTACGCTAATCTGATAGTATTCGTCTACTTCTGGTATAATAGGGTGTATGATGTTGTCTGGCCTAATTTCTTGTTTGTGTTTATAAGTTTTAAAGCCTAGGGTTAGGTAGGAAAAATTTTTGTAAGTAGTTTCTTTCCTATGAGATGGTAGTTCCGCGTATCTGGCATGTTCCATGCCGTACTGCTGGATGCCCTGAGTGGACAATGCCAAATCATAAAACACTTCGTGCATTTGGGTTAAAGTACTGTCGTATTGCGTAGTTTGGCGGTAGAAACCTTTGGCAAAATATAAAGAAGAATAAGCTTTTGCCATCCCGATAGCCTTTTGCACAATAGAGGATGCCGATTCGCTGGTTACAGTTACCTCAGGCAGCACGTCTGCTTGTGGATGTAGCAAAATGTACACTATTGAATCCGCGCTTGGTAAAAGCTTCTGCGTTTCATAGCCCACGTGCGATACTACTACTTCAGTAGCCGGAGTATTAGACGCCAGTAAAAAACCTCCCTCTTCATTAGAAACTGTTCCTCGCTGTTCGGTTGATAAGTACAAATGCGCAAACGGTACGGGTTGTCGGGTAGCAGCATCTAAAACATACCCTTCGATGGTATATTGAGCATGCGTTGGGAAAGACGCCAAGCAGACCACGCAAGTGATAATAAGAAAACTTGACCTTATCATTTATTGCATAGATAGGCTAACCCAGAGGTTCGTGCCGCCGTGGCCCGGTCGACACGAACCTTAAGAATTTATCAGAACAACTTCTAACCTTTTGCTACCAGAAATTAAGCGAGCAATTTACCCATTGCTACCCACGGCGTTCAGGTTGTCAAAGGCCTGTTTCAAACGCTTGATCATACTCTTCTCACCCTCACGCAACCACACCCGGGGATCGTACTTTTTCTTGTTGGGCTGGTCGTCGCCGTCGGGATTGCCGATCTGACTCTGTAGGTAGCCTTCGTTGCTCTGGTAATACTGACGAATACCATCCCAGTAGGCCCACTGCATGTCGGTGTCGATGTTCATCTTTACCACGCCGTAGCCAATGGCTTCCTTAATCTCTTCGGGAGTGGAACCCGAGCCGCCGTGAAAGACGAAGTTCACCGGTTTGTTGGCGGTATTGTGCTTCTTCTTGAGGTGCTCCTGCGAGTCGCGCAGGATGGTGGGGGTGAGCTTCACGTTGCCTGGCTTGTACACCCCGTGCACGTTGCCGAAAGCCGCCGCGATGGTGAAGCGGTCGCTCACCTCCTTGAGGGTTTCGTAGGCTTGGGCTACTTCTTCGGGTTGGGTGTATAGTTTAGAGACGTCCACGTCGGAGTTATCCACTCCGTCTTCCTCGCCGCCGGTAACGCCCAGCTCAATCTCTAGCGCCATGTCTAATTTCGTAAGGCGTTCGAAGTAGCGTTTGCTGATCTCCAGGTTTTCGTCGATAGGCTCTTCCGAGAGATCAAGCATGTGCGAGCTGAACAGCGGGTAGCCGTGCTGCTCGTAGTACTTTTCGCCCGCGTCGAGCAAGCCGTCGATCCAGGGCAGCAGTTTTTTGGCCGCGTGATCGGTATGTAGGATCACCGGTACGCCGTAGTGCTGGGCCATCTCGTGCACGTGCAGCGCTCCGGAAATGGCTCCGGCAATAGAAGCCTGCTGATCGTCGTTGCTCAGGCCCTTACCCGCGTAAAAGGCAGCGCCGGAGTTAGACAGCTGAATCATCACGGCTGACTTTACCTCGCGGGCGGTTTCTAGCACCGCATTGATGGTGTTGGTGCCGGTAACGTTGACGGCCGGTAGGGCAAATTCTTTTTCTTTCGCGTACTCAAAAAAGTCGAGCAGCGTGTCGCCGTAGAGGACGCCGGGTTCAAAGGATTTCATGGGATTGGTATCTAGAGGGTGCGTAACTAATGAAGCGCCGAAGATAAGCGTTTCTCGGTAGGTGCGCCAAAAATTAAAGGAATTAAGTCAGGACTAGTTAGAAAAACTAGCTAGGCTTCTTTCTCTCCGAACTGAATAATTTGTTCAACCGTAGCAACGAAACGGTGCACCGGATCGAAAAGTGGAACGACATCTTCTTCCTTAAGTAATATTACTTTTCAAACCACCAGAACAGTGATCTCGGTGAGTACTATGGAGTATTATTCTTCTGGTATTCTTCCAAACGGGCTGCCAGTTCGGCAACTTTGTCGGGGTAGCGTTCGTAGAGGTTGTCTTTTTCTGTAGGATCAGCTTCCATATCGTAGAGGGTGCCGGGCGGCTCTCCGGGTTTTGGGGTGACGACGACGGGGGTAGTAAAACCCCCTGACCCCCGGTGGGGGGTGTACTTCCACTTCCCCTGTCGGATAGAAAATACGCCCATCAGTGAGTGATGCACGATATCCTCTCGGATGGGGCCCTCGGCAGTGCCGACAAAGGCTGGCCACAGGTTCTCGCTATCCTCTCCGGCTCCCTCTGGCAAACGCTGCTCGAGCATCCCCGCTACGGTGGCCATCAAATCGGTTGTGCATAGTATCTGGCCAGAGCGACTGCCCGCCGGAATCACGCCGGGCCAACGGGCCACGAAGGGTACGCGGTGCCCCGCCTCGTAAATATCAGCCTTGCGTCCTTTGTAGACGTAGTTGGCGCGGTGCCCGTGCTGAGCCTGATCTTCCGGACGCCAGTCGGCCCCGTTGTCAGAAGTAACGATGATAAGCGTGTTCTCGGCGAGCCCGTTGTCCTCCAATGCTTTCGTCACTCGCCCAACCATCGCGTCTACCATACTCACAAAATCTCCGTAGCGGCCGACTGACGAGCGATCTTGGTAGGAATTAGTTGGCAACCAGGGCGTATGGGGAGCGGGCAGGGGCAGGTAGAGGAAAAAGGATGAATCAGAAGCCGCCCGTCGGCTGATGTAAGCGCTGGCCGAGTCGACCAACGTGGGCAACACCCGGTGGAAGTCAAAGTCCGGCGACATCTTGCCCGCGCGCCAGAACACCCCCCGCCCGTCATCTGCTTCCGTCCTGCCCTCGGTGTAGTCGGTCGGTGTCTGAACGGCCCGGTTGTTACGTAAGTATAAGTACGGACTCATATCCAGTGAGGCTGGTATGACTAAGGAGTAGTCGAAACCGTGGTCGGCCGGACCGTTACCAACCGGTTGCCGGTAGTCTACGTTGTCTTGGAAGTTGGGCGGTACGGTGTCATTCCAATCAACGTTGGCAATTTCTTCGTCAGGGTCTTGCTTCGTCCAGTCCAGTCCCAGGTGCCATTTGCCCACGCAGGCGGTGTGGTAACCCTGACCTTGTAAGAAGGAAGCCACTGTTTCTCGGTCGGGCTCAATAAGGGCAGGAGAGTAACCCCATAGCACTCCCCTTTTCAGGCGACTACGAAACGCGTAGCGTCCGGTGAGAATGCCGTAGCGGGTGGGCGTGCAGACTGCCGAGTTAGTGTGCGCATCACTAAAGTGCACCCCCTGCCGTACCAACTGATCGAGGTGCGGGGTAGGAATCTGCGAATCGGCATTTAGGCTTTGCCAATCGCCGTAGCCCATGTCATCAGCCAGGATATAGACAATATTGGGTTTGGGTAGGTCCTGTCCGCACCCGGAGGAAGCGAAAAAATATGAACTGCTGAGGGTGATGGCAAACCAAAGGTGTTTCATGGGAATAGCGCGATTGACGGTGGAACCGACGTAAAGTAGTGGAATAAAGGTGATCGGCAAAACAGGGAGGCCCAGGCTGCGACTCTTTGTATTGGTCAATTACGGCGCAAGATAGCACCCATCAACTACCGTGGTAAGACGGCACCTAAGGGTTCACTACTTCCACCGCACCCGGATTACCTCGGCCGCTACGCCCTGCTTCCGGAAGAAGTGCAGCCAGTGCAGTTGCTGCGCCGACAGATGATCATTAGGCGACTTTACCTCGATAAAGCGGTACGAAGTCTGATTCCAGACGAACAGGTCGGGAAAGCCCCGGGTGTTCTCCCGCAGGTTGTGAGCCATCTCTAGTAAAGTGCAGCCAATCTGTTCGGGGGTGAGGCGGTGGTAGCACTCGGCCACCAGGGGCAAGATGCTGTCGTGCCAACCAACCATCGGATTGCTGATGCCCACTTTTGTCTCGTAGTGGTGCTGGATGATATTATAAAAGCGATCAGCGTGCCGCAGTACCTCCAGGCGGGCGAGTAGCTGCGGCTTCCGCTTGCGCAAGAAAGTCGGAGTGTAAAAGTCGGTAGGCGTAATCTGCATGGGGTGGTGCAGCGCCTCACAGTCCTGATCGAAGATAATGTCCCAGAACAGCAGCCCGAAGAAGCTGCGCCACAGGTAGTTTTCAGTATGCACCCCTTCGTAGCCCAGGTCGTGGAAGTACTCCAGCACTCCGCCCTCCACGTAGTGGCGAACGTCGCTGTCTAACGCGATAGCATCGCTGTTCTTTAGAAAGTCGGTGGTGCGTTTGGTGCGCTTCTTTTTGTTGATCCGGTCCTGGAAATCCTGCGCGAAGTAGCGCTCTTCGGCGTTCTGCGGACTCTCTAGCATGGCATCGCACAGGCACAGGGCATCGTCTTTCAGGCCCAACTTGTGCATCAGACGCACGCAGCGCTCGCGGGCGGGCGCCAGGTGGGTAAGTTGGTACACCCGCAGGGCAAATTTGGGGTGCTTCTGCTGCTCCAGAAGCTTGCCCAGTCGCAGCGACAGCTTGTCGAACAGGGGCCAGGCCGGTTCGCAGAACTGGGTGCGCTGCAGATCTTGGTCGGCAAACCAGGCGTAGATGGCTTCGGCGGGTGCTTCCTGCTCGTCGCGCAGCACCTTGAAGTTGTGGTAAGCCTTAGAGATCAGCAGCTTGTCTTCAGCTTCGCGGCGCGTTTTGAAGTAGGCTTGGAGCTTGCCCTCGTCGTAGGTTTCGGTTTTGATCAGCCCCAGGTCGCGCACCACGAACTGCGTCATGTCGCCATGGATATCGCCGAAGTACAGGAAGCGCAGCATCTCGAGCTCCCGCTCAAAGTTAACGCGCACCACCCGCTCGTGCGCCCGAATGCACCGAATGAGCTGCTTCCCGTTGAAGTGACTTACCGCCTGCTCTACCAGTTCGGGCTTCTTGAGTGAGCGCACCCCCTTGGTCCAGTCGGCGTCTAACTGCCGGAAGAAGTTTAGCAAATCGGCTTTGGGGAAGACGCACAGGATGTCGCTTAGCTCAGCAGCGTGCCGGGGGGCTACGTCTGAAAAGAACTTCTGCCCTACCAGTTCATCCAACGTGGCTTCCAGGTCGGGAACTTCCACATACTGAAGCTTGCTGGTGCGAAAGTAAGCGCCCCGGCGGTTGGTGAGCCGCACGAACAGGCAGCGGGCGGGCTCCGACAGCGCCCGAAACTTCCGGTAGAAAACTTTTTCCTTCCGGCTGAGCAACGCTCCGCACTTTTCTTCCACGAAGCCCAGCAGCGACTCAAAGTAGTCGAGGTAGTATTTTTCCGGCAGCTCCACCGGTGTGATACTTTTCATAGTTGCTGGGCGATTGGCTGGTCTTCTACCTGCGGGCGGGGCGGCCGCTGGTTCTCCCGCGTTTCCAGATCACGAAGCTGGATGTTAAGCGCGTTGACCGAAATATGAATCTCGCGCACCGACAATGCCAGTGACGCAATCAGGAGCAACAGGCTGATGCCGAACACCCATTTGCCCGCCGTCACCTCTCCGCCGAACAGCAAAAACATACACACGACGCACAGCAGCAGACTCAAAATCCCCAACTCCTGCATATGCTTGATGAGCCCGACACGCGCGCGCAGGTTTTTGATCTGCCCCAGCACCGCTCCGCTCGGTCGGTCCTGGTACTCGGCGTGCAGGCGGCGGATGAGTCCGGCCAGCGTCAGAAAGCGGTTGGTGTAGGCCAACAGCAGCAGTGAGATAGCCGGAAACAGCAGGGCCGGAGTGGTAAGGGTAATTTCGGTCATAGAGAAGGTCTTCCGGGTGGTTCGGGAAAACGAATGTAGCAAAAGGGTACGTAAGTTATTGGGTAAAAGTGCAACTTGCTGCCGAAAACACAAGTTCCCTAAGTGATGAAAACCCTGTACCTGGTCCGCCACGCCAAGTCAAGCTGGAAGTTTCCCGAACTAGCCGACTTTGACCGCCCGCTCAATCCACGGGGCAAGCGCGACGCGCCGATGATGGGCCAGCGGCTAAAGCAACGAGGCGTGCGGCCCGACCTAGTGATCAGCAGTCCGGCGAAGCGCGCCCGCAAGATCGCCCGGGCGGTGGCGAAGGCAGTTGGGTACCCGGCCTCCGCGGTGGCGTACGATCCCAAAGTATACGAAGCATCGATCGATAGTCTGGTGGCCCTGCTGCGGGCAGTAGACGATGGGGTGGCGGTGCTGATGCTGGTAGGCCACAATCCGGAGCTCACCGACTTGGCCAATCGTCTCACCCCGCACCCCATCGACAACGTGGTGACGTCCGGGGTAGTCGCTATTGATTTTTTGACCGAGCGGTGGGCGGAGGTGGGCGAGCCGGGCCGGGGGCAGTTTCGGTGGTATGACTACCCCAAACTGGCTCAATAATAACGACGCTCAGAAAGAAGCGCGAAAGCTGAGGAAGTACTGCCGCTCTACCCCCGGGGTGGCCAGCAGCGGGTAGCCAATCCGAAACACGAAATCATAAAACGAAACCATATCGAGCCCCACCCCGGCGCTGTAGAGGTAGCGGTTGTTCAGGCGCTGGTCTAGCGGATAGGACACCGAATTGTTTACGCTCCCCTGGTCGTAAAAGACCTTGAGGTACACCGCCATCGGAATTTTGTTGAACTGATCGAAGGGGATGATGCGGTCGAGGTTGAATATGGTGCTAAAGGCTTGCCAACGCAGGTCGTTCTGCTGAAGCACAAAGTGCTGCCCCTGGATGGTATACGTCTCGTAGCCCCGTAGCCAGAGACTCTGGAAGCCCAGCCCCATAAAGTTGGCGTAGGGCTGCCGCCGGGGGCCGCTCACGTACGAGTGCAAGGTGGTGGCTGCCGACCACTTCGGGCTTAGCGGGGTGTAGTGCGTAAACAAGGTGGTAAGGCGCCACAGATTGATATCGTCGAACACTCCTAGTCCGAGCTTCTGGGCGTTCACGCTAACGATGAAACCGCGCTGGGGGTAAGCCACGAAGTCGCGCTTGTCGTGAAAGAAGCGGTAGCCCAACTGTAGGTACCGCTGCTGGCGCCGCCCGTCCAGAAAGTACTGGGGGTTGATCTCGGTGATGGTGTCCTTGATGTGGTTGTGAAAGTAGTTAACGTTTACCGCGTGGGTGCTATAGTACGACCCCCGGTGGCTCCAGCCCACTCCGGCGCTGAGAGTTTCTAGCGATCGCCGCAGCGAGTCGGTGCTAAGCGGACGGTGCCCTTCGGTCTGGTAGATAATATTGTTCGTCTCGGCAAAGGCAAAGTTAAGCGACAAACCATTCTTCTGCGCCCGATCAATGTACGGCTTGAGGTAGCTAATACTAAGTCGGCGGGTAAAGCCAAACTGCGCGTCTACCCGAAGGCGCTCGTTGAGTCCCCGAAAGTTAAACTGCGTCACCTTCAGTCCGTACTCGAGCCTACTCAGGTCCAGCCCGAAGTTGGTAAGCCAGTCGTTAATGTTGCGGTCGGCGAACTTCACGTAGGGCGACGGGATGGTGTACCAGCGTTCGTCGACGCTCACGATCAGGTCGAGCAGGCGCTCGTTTACGAATACGGGCCGCACGTCTACCCGAAGAAACAAGCGGGTGTTAACAATCCGCTGTCGGTCGTTTTCCAGAATTTCCTGAAGGTCGCCCCAGGCGTAGGAGGTCTGCGGCTGGGCGCTCATCTCCCGCCGGATGATGCGCGCCTTCGTCTTGCGGTTGCCAATGATAAATATCCGGTCGACGTGTACTACCGTGGCGCTGTCGGGCACGAAGCGCGCCGAGTCGGGCGGCACCTGCCCCCGGGCAGCGACCACCGCGCCGACCAGCAGCAACGCTCCGAACAGATTACGTAAAGCTTGCTGCATAGCACATGGGTTGCCGACGGAAGAACAAGAGACGCATACGTTAGATTATTGTCTGAAAGGCTATGCAAACCGTTCAAGGTTAGGTTACTCTGTAGCGAACCAACGGGCTGGTTACCGCTTGTGCCTTATGCTAGGTCGCGCATAGACAGCTTCTACTGGATTATCCTTATAGCCTACTGATTCGGATTGCCGTTGTGGCTTCAACTACCCTGAGCAACGATAAGGTTTACTACGTATTGTACGCCCGACCCCCGGGAGCTACGGTCTGCTACCTGACCACCATAAGTCACTAGACCATAAACCGCTGAGTTGCGTTGCCTAGGCTTCGGGGCTGCGTAGCCTACAGAAACATAGAATCTATAAATTCATTACATTGGCTTCGCTAGTTACCACTCACCAAAAGCAACAACCAATGAATTTACCTGATTCTCCCCCCTGGTCGCGACGTAATTTCTTGGGGGCCCTGGCCGTGGCTGGAGCCGGACTTCCCCGACCTAGCGTTGCCCGCCCACTTCCGCACCCGGCGGCCGACGCGATGAGCGTCCACGTTTTCTCGAAGCACCTACAGTTCTTAGACTACGAAGCCGCTGCCCGGGCTGCTGCCGAAATTGGTTTCGATGGCGTGGACTTAACGGTGCGGCCCAAGGGGCACGTGTTACCCGAAAACGTAACCGCCGACCTGCCCCGCGCCGTGGCCGCCGTTAAGCAGGCTGGTTTGCAGGCCCACCTAATGACCACCGCCATCATGGATACCGAGCCCACCTTGGCTGTCCGGGTTCTAGAAACAGCGCAAGCGCAAGGGATTACCCACTACCGCACCAACTGGTTGCGCTACAACCGCACCGACATCAACCTGCCCGATGCGCTGAAGGGCTACCGGCAGCAACTGAACGCCCTGGCTAAGCTGAACCGCCGCATTGGCATCACCGGGGGGTATCAGAACCACTCGGGTGAGTATTACGTAGGGGCCCCGGTGTGGGACATTGCTACGCTACTTCAGGAGATAAACAGTTCCCATCTGGGCAGTCAGTACGACATTTACCACGCTACCGCTGAGGGGGGGAAGTCCTGGCCCCTGGGGCTGGCGTTGATTCATCCGTACATCAATACCGTGGTGGTAAAAGACTTTCGTTGGGAAAAGGTTAACGGTGCGTGGCGAACGCTAAACGTACCCTTGGGAGAGGGGATGGTTAATTTCCCGAAGTTCTTTGCGCTGCTCAAAAAGTACGAGGTGCGCTGCCCCATTTCAGTGCACTTCGAGTACGATCTGCCGGGAGAACGAGAAGCGATGGACGAGGCCGAACGTACCGACAAAACCATCGCGGTAATGAAGAAGGACGTCAACCAACTGCGGGTTTACCTGGACAAGGCGGGTTTGGAGTAATGGGCTGAAGAATGATTTGCAGTGGTAGGGTGAAGGTTGGATGGTTCTATCAAAAATAAATATTGGATAGCGATTAAACTTTATTCTGATAATTTTTTACCCGGAGGTTCGTGCCGCCGTGGCCCGGTCGACACGAACCTTAAGAATTTAGAATAACCTCTATAATAAACAGAATATGAGATAGCCTGATAAGGCGATGCTCGATATGTCTCATTATCCAGCCGGACTCTACTTAGTGACCATCTTCAATGGAAAAGACCGAACCGTTAAAAGACTTAAAATTCAATAAACATGAAAACTATTCAATTCATTTTGCTGATGCTTGCTTCCTTATTACTCGCTTGTGGTGAAGATAACTCAGATGGGGGTATACCGGTATCTTTTGGTAATTACTTTCAAATCGTGGATGCTACAACGGGTAAGGATTGGTTTGTAAGTCACGAGGGATACGATCCCACCAAAGTTCAACTGGAAGGTGTTTCTCAGAACGGGGAGTTTCTTGATTTGGTTTTGAAGCATACCGTTGTAGAGGGCCGCAATGTTTTTGGCCCGGTACCTGGTTTTATCACCGAAAAGGATACTACCACTTATCACTTTAAGTTAGCTGAAGACGACACGGACACTATCTTTTTTGGGTGGTGCTTCAGAAAGTATGATGACCTAATTGATTGACAGCCAGAGACATTAGAGGTAACTTTGTATGTTATGACGATACAAATTACCCTTTACTGCCCTGGCTGTCAGAGTGCCAATGTTGTT
>JBASAY010000063.1:0-2154 GCA_049650865.1 Tunicatimonas sp. | reverse complement strand
CTTCGCTTGAAGAACGAGCAAAATGCTCCCTCGCTGAGGTTGATCAGGTCGGCTGCCCCCTTAAGGCGAATACCCTGCTGGAAGTGCTGTAGTACGTACCGGTGGACTTTCTTCAGCCGATCATCGTTGAAGTTGTTGATGTTCCAGTAGTGCAAACCCGGTGAGATCAACTGATAATCTTGCAACTGAGATAAATACTTTAGAATCCGCAACATTTGGATGATAGCCTCAAAGTCACTGAGGTGGGGCAGGGCACTCATCAGCGTGCGCAGCTTATCATCATCGTAGCGGGGAAAAAACAGTCCGTTTTGAGCTTCATCAAGCAGGTGTTTGATGGATTTAAACTCGGGGATGCTAAAAAGCGAGGTATTGAAGAATCTTTCGTTGAAGTGGATGGTAACTGCGCGCGGCAGATCCTCCTTGTTACTGATCTCCCAGCAGTGCGGCAAGCCCGGTCCGAGCAACACCAAGTCTTTTTCTTTGAAGTCGGCCACGTTTCCCGCGACGTAGCGCAGGCCCCGGGCGTTCACCATGTAGTTGAGTTCGTAATTGTCGTGATTGTGAACCACTCCTCGGTTTTTAGTAAGGTCCAGCTCGTTGATGATGAACGAATGGGACGCTGGCACCATGATCTTCCGCTGAACAACTTCCATGGCATAATATAAGGGATAAATCGTAGTAACTGCAACGAATTTCTCACTGAAGATAAGAAGCATGGTAATCTATGGCCAGTAACAGCCCATCAGACTGCGAATTTGGTAACTATAGTGAACATTCTACCACTTACGGTTAATATTGTAGGAGCGTGGCCCGGCAACTAGAAATATATTTGCCTTTTGAGAGATGACGATTACTAGCTGGCTAGTTTCGGTTGATGCCAATAGTAACGCCTGTTATCTACTACTAAATTGCCTTCTATGCTCAAGATTCTGGTGGTAGCGGATGACCTTACCGGGGCGGCCGAGGTGGCGGGTATCGCCAAGCTCGCGGGGTTTTCAGTGGCGGTTGTTACCCATTTGGGCTCCGATGTACTTCAGACCTACGAAGTGGTGGTGCTCGATACCCACACCCGAGCGCTTTCTCCCTCTCGGGCGGCCCGGCAGTTGGCCGACCACCTGGATAATTTTGATGCCTGGAAAACCACGCTGGTGTACAAAAAAACCGATTCGGTGCTGCGGGGGAACGTAGCGGCTGAGCTTCGTGCCATCATGCACCAGGGGGGCTTCACCAACGCGCTGTTGCTTCCGGCCAACCCCTCGAAGGGCCGAACCATTACGCAGGGCGTATACTACATCGACGGCGTGCCTCTGCACGAAACCGACTTTCAGCAAGACCCCAACCAGCCCGCGCGCTCATCTCAGGTAGAGCAACTGCTAGGCGAGCACGCCGGGGCGCTCGTCTACTACAGTTGCCCTCAGGAAATACGGGAGGAAGTCCCGGATACAATTAT
Organism: Tunicatimonas sp.; assembly: GCA_049650865.1. Taxonomy (GTDB): domain Bacteria; phylum Bacteroidota; class Bacteroidia; order Cytophagales; family Cyclobacteriaceae; genus Tunicatimonas. Next base: position 704 of record JBASAY010000063.1, on the reverse strand, counting down.
TATGACCGACGTGGAAACCACCAACGGACTAGACAAAGTGGTTGATCTTTTTCAGGAGACGCGTGTTCTGTACGCCGGGGGTAGTGATTTCTTCGCCGCGCTGCTTCGGGTTAAGCTGCGCAAGACCCTAGCTCCTTACGATGTCCCCTCTCCCTCGGTCGCTGACCAGAACAGATGCTTTATCATCGGCAGCTACACCAGCAGTAGCGCTGCTACGCTCCGCACCCTGAAGCAACGGGGTTACGTGCTGCATCAGCTAAGCGGTGAGCTGCTGGGGACGTCTCATGCAACCGGTCGGAGCCAGTGGCTGGACCGCGCGCTCACCGCTACCGAGCCAGTTGTGTTTGCGCGCCCCGACGAACCCACCGAGGGGGCCGTGTTTAAAGAAGCAATTACCAGTCTGCTGGTTGCCGTGGCGCAGCGCATCGTCGCCGATGCTTCCCCCGGCCCCCACCTGCTTATAGAGGGCGGAGCCACCGCTTCCGGGCTCATCCGCGCGATGGACTGGTCCACGCTGCGCATCGAGCAGGTTTACCCGCAGGGGGCCGTTTCACTGTCGGCCGGTGCTCCAAAGCCTTTGCTCACCATCAAGCCCGGCAGTTACGCCTGGCCCGAAGCGTTTCTTCAATAATTTACCAACCACCATGAAGCTACTCCTTCAACTACCTACCCCCGACGCCCTTGGCCTGCACTGGATCGACTAT
>JBASAY010000062.1:0-9407 GCA_049650865.1 Tunicatimonas sp. | reverse complement strand
TGATTTCAAGAACCCGGTCGGCCAGGCGGTCGGGATTGTCGCGGGTGGACTGGTTGAGCAAGTTGAAGTGCGCGATATACTTGAAGAGTAGCGATTCTCGGTTACGGGCCGCCTCGTAGGGTTTGTTGATCAGAATATGGTCGTGGATGGTGATGCCAATGTCCCGCGTGAAGATCAGGTTAGGAATGGGGGCGAAAATAAATTCTTCGGGCTGATTGGCGGAAGGCAGAATGCCGGTGATCAACGTGTGCGCTAGCGGCGCCGGGGCGGTTTCCAGTAGGCGTTTCTGGGTCTTCAGTCCGCACTTCTCGATAGCGCACACCGAGGCCACCAGCAGCGTCTTTACGTCGTCGTTGCTCAGGATGCGTCGCAGCAAAGACTCAACCGTGAGTACGTGGTCCGAATCAAACGCCAGGTCACGAACCGACTGCTGATACTCCGGATCGCTCCCTTTGCCCTTAATTTTATCGGGGTCGAGGAAGCAGAGTAGCACCCGCATGTACTCACTGTATTCCTGTTGCATCTTGTCCAGGTCAACGATATCATCGTAGAGCAACTGGTCGGTGATGCGGGGCACAATCTTGCTGATGCCCTCGTCGGGCGGGTGAATGAGCAGGCGACGCAGGCGACCCACTTCGGAGGTGACGTGAACGTTGTGAGACATAGTGATAGTTGGGAATGAAGAATTTGAGAGTTAGGAGTTAGAAAATTTCAGGAGGGGTTGCCCGGTGGTATTCGGCCGCTAAGGTATAAGTTTCTGATGGATTGTTGGCAGGGTAGGGTAGGTGGGGGCAATTTAGTAGCTTTGGCAAAATTAGCGATCACTAGTTTCATTATGAGCATACTGGATACCATCGTTCGGCGTAAGCAGGAAGAAGTAGCGGAGCGAAAGTCTCGCACTTCCGAAGACGCGTTGCGTCGCTACGCGCACTTCAATCGATCAACCTACTCGTTGTCCCAAGCGCTGCGGCAGCACCCTCCCGGCATCATCGCTGAGTTTAAGCGAAAGTCGCCCTCGAAGGGAGTGATCAACGCCACCGCCGACGTGCAAACCGTAACGACCGGCTACGCGCGTGCCGGTGCCGCCGCCCTGTCGGTGCTCACCGATATTGACTTCTTTTGTGGCAGCGATGAAAACCTGCGCATCGCCCGGCAGCACAACCAGATTCCTATACTACGCAAAGATTTCACCATTGATGCGTACCAGATTACCGAGGCCAAAGCGATCGGAGCCGACGCTATTCTATTGATTGCGGCGGTGCTGTCGCCTCTCCGGGTGCTAAGCTTGGCCCAGCACGCGCATAAGTTGGGACTAGAGGTGCTGCTGGAGGTGCACAACGAAGAAGAACTGCGCCAAACTGCCGGGCAAGACGCCATTGCGCCCTTTATTGACGTGGTCGGGGTGAACAATCGGAATTTGAAAACCTTTGAAGTGAGCATTGATACGTCGGTTCAGTTGGCTCAGCGTATGCCGGAAAACACGGTGAAGATTTCCGAAAGCGGCATCAGCGATCCGGCGGCGATCCGGGAGCTAATGAAACATGGTTATCAGGGGTTTTTGGTAGGCGAACACTTTATGCGGCAGGATGATCCGGGCGGGGCGTGTGAGGAGCTAATGCAAGAACTTAACAAGCAAGGGTGATGAACCTCAAAATCTGCGGCATGAAGCACGCCGACAACCTGTCGGCGGTGGCGGATCTAGCGCCTGATTATTTAGGCTTCATCTTCTACGAAAAATCGCCGCGCTATTTCGTTGATTCCCTACCGCCCGAAACCGTTCGGGCACTCTCGCCGACGATTCAGCGCGTCGGAGTGTTTGTAAACGCGTCTACCGACTACGTGCAGGAGATGGCGGAACGCTACGGACTTCACGCGCTTCAGCTGCACGGACAAGAACCTCCCGAGCAGTGTAAGGTACTCCGGTTAATGGGTTATAAAATCTTTAAGGTGTTTAGCGTGCACGAAGCGTTTGACTTCAACCAGCTAACGGCCTACCAGCCCCACGTCGACGCGTTTCTGTTCGATACGGCCACGCCGCAGCACGGCGGCTCAGGAGTTGCCTTTGATTGGTCTATCCTAGTCGATTACCAATTGCCGGTTCCATTCTTTCTAAGTGGTGGAATTGGCCTGGACAATCTGGATCAGGCGATGCAGATCAACCATCCCCAACTCCTCGGACTCGACGTAAACAGTCGCTTTGAAACCGCACCCGGACGAAAATCTATTCACCAACTACAACAACTCATCGCGCGCCTGGGCCAGTAAGTTGTCGGATATTTTGTACTTTCGCCGCTAGATTAATCAGCAATTCCACCAGCAATGAGCGAAACCACCACTGCCTCTTTTCAAGTGAGCGAGCAAGGCTACTACGGCCGCTTTGGCGGAGCCTTTATTCCCGAGATGTTGCACCCCAACATTGAGGAGCTGCGCACCAATTATCTCACCATCATGCAGGAGGCCGACTTCCAGCAGGAATTTCAACACCTGCTGAAGAACTACGTCGGTCGGCCCACGCCGCTCTACTTCGCCCCCCGGCTGTCCGAAAAGTTCAGCACCCGGGTGTATTTGAAGCGCGAGGATTTGTGCCACACCGGGGCGCATAAGGTCAATAACACCATTGGGCAAATTTTGCTGGCCAAGCGACTGAACAAGAAATATATCATCGCCGAAACCGGGGCCGGACAGCACGGCGTAGCCACCGCCACCGTGTGCGCGCTGATGGGCATGCCCTGCCGGGTGTTTATGGGGTCGGTGGATATGCAGCGGCAGCGGCCCAACGTAGAGCGCATGCGTATTCTGGGGGCCGAAGTGATTCCTGCTACTTCGGGCAGCCAGACGCTCAAGGACGCCACCAACGAAGCCATGCGCCACTGGATCAGCCACCCTACCGACAGCCACTACATCATCGGCTCGGTGGTGGGGCCGCACCCCTATCCCGATATGGTCACCCGCTTTCAGTCGGTGATTAGCGCGGAGATTAAGGCGCAGTTGCTTGAGCAAACCGGTTCGGAAGACCCCAATTACGTGGTAGCCTGCGTGGGCGGAGGAAGTAACGCCGCGGGAGCCTACTACCACTACCTAGACCGCCCGGCGGTGCGCTTAGTGGCGGTAGAGGCCGCGGGGGAAGGAGTGAGAACCGGACGCTCAGCCGCTACCACGGCACTCGGTACGTTTGGTATCCTGCACGGCAGCAAATCGCTGGTGATGCAGACGGCCGACGGTCAGGTTACCGAACCACACTCCATCTCGGCGGGCCTTGATTATCCGGGCATTGGGCCAATGCACGCGCACCTGTTCGACTCCGGGAGGGGCGAGTTCTACGCCGTAACCGACGATGATGCGATGAACGCCGGCATCCTGCTGAGCCGCCTTGAGGGGATCATTCCGGCCATTGAGAGCGCCCACGCCATTGCCGTATTGTCGCAGATGAACGCCCAACCTGAAGAAACCGTTGTGATCAACCTATCCGGACGGGGGGACAAGGATTTGGAGACGTACATCGAATGGGGGAAGTATTGAATTGAGAATTAGGAATTTGGAATGATTAAATTCTTAATTCCTAATTCTCTCAGTATGAATTTAATTCATGAACAATCGACTAGCTCAACTTTTTGAGGCTAAGCAGGATGATATCCTCTCGGTCTATTATACTGCGGGTTATCCTAATCTGGATGATACCGTTCGCATTGCCGAACACCTGCAACAGGCCGGAGCGGATGTGATTGAAATCGGGATGCCCTACTCGGATCCGCTGGCCGACGGCCCTACCATTCAGCAGAGCGGGGCGCAGGCGCTGGCCAACGGCATGACGATCAGCAAACTCTTCGAACAGTTAGAAAGTGTTCGCGGCACCGTGTCGCTGCCCCTGATTCTGATGGGCTACCTGAATCCAGCCATGCAGTACGGTTTGGAACGCTTTTGTCAGCAGTGCCAGCGGGTGGGCATCGATGCCCTGATCATTCCCGACCTGCCCATGCAGGAGTATCTCGACGAGTTCAAGGAGCTGTTCGAAACCTACGGACTCTACAACATTTTCCTTGTATCTCCGCAGACCTCCGACGAACGAATTCGCCTGATCGATGAGCATTCGCACGGTTTTATTTACGTGGTATCGTCGGCCAGTATTACCGGAGCCAAGTCGGGCATCAATGATCAGCAAATCGCGTATTTTGAGCGCATCCAGGCCATGCAGTTGCGCCATCCCACGCTTATTGGCTTCGGGATTTCCGATCGTGAAACCTTTCGGACCGCCTGCAGCTACGCCCAGGGAGCCATCATCGGTAGTGCGTTTATTAAGAAGTTGGATGCGAGCGAACATCTAAAGCAAGACATTGAGCATTTCGTAGGGCAAATCAGAGGATAGGTGTTTGTCCTTGGTCATTTGTCCCTTGTCCCCTTGCAAATATGACTAATGACCAGTGACCAATGACCATTCGTCAAAACATAAAACTATCCGTAGATGCGGTGGTGTTTGGCTACACCTCGGCCGAAGGTCTGTCTATTTTGCTCATCAAGCGCACCCAAGAACCCTTTCGGGGGCAGTGGGCTCTGCCGGGGGGGCTGGTTCAGGATGAAGAATCGCTGGAGCAGGCGGTGGAGCGGGAGCTACGTGAGGAAACCGGGGTGTCGATCAACTACCTGGAGCAGCTTTACAGCTTCGGTGAACCCCGCCGTGATCCGCGCAACCGGGTGGTATCAGTAGCGTACTACGGTCTGGTAAAGCCTGACACCTTTCGGCTGTCCACCAGCAATGAAGCCAGCCAGGTAAACTGGTTCAAAGTGGAACATGTGCCCCCGCTCGCCTTCGACCACGCCCGGATCGTGGAGGTGGCTACCCACCGACTGCAAAGCAAGATGCAGTACGAGCCTATTGGGTTTGAGTTGCTGGACAAGAAATTTCCGTTTTCGGAGCTGGAGAAGCTTTACGCTGCGGTGTTGAATCGGCCGATGGACCGCCGAAATTTTAAAAAGAAGATTATGAAATTCGGTTTCCTGGAGGAAACTACCGAAAAGCAACAGCTGAGCGGTGCTGGCCGACCCGGTAATTTATACCGCTTCAATGAAGCAAAATACTTTCAGCTAAAACAGGAAGGGATCACCTTTGAAATTTAATTAGATTAATTGCGTAGAAATAACGCAAATTAGTTGTGCTTTAATTTCTGACGTGCTATATTTGTGTATACAAAACGCAAATTGCTATGAAAACCGGAGTAATCATTGCCCGCTTCCAGACACCCTACCTGCACGAGGGGCACCTGAACCTGATCAATCAGGTAAAGGACAAGCACAACAAACTGATCATCGTGCTCGGAGTAGGGCCGATCATCGGCAGCCGCCGTAGTCCCTACGATTATTACACCCGAGAGAAAATGATCAAGACCGCTTACCAGGACGTGATTGTGCTACCGCTTAGTGATCATCCGAGTGATCGGAATTGGTCGCAGAACCTGGATCAGCTACTGAGCAGTGCCTTTCCTAACGAGCAGTTTATGTTATACGGTAGTCGCGACAGCTTTATCCCTTACTACTCAGGACGTTGCGAAACCGTGGACTTGCCCGAGCACGGCGATTACAGCGCCACCGAACTTCGTAACAAGTACGCCGACAAAGTATTCGATTCGCGCGACTTTCGGGCGGGCATCCTGTACGCCTACTATAATCAGTACAAAAAGGTGTATCCCACGGTCGACATTGCGGTATTTAGGAATGAGAAGTCGGAGATGCTACTTGGCAAAAAGTCCATTAACAATAAGTGGCGACTAGTCGGCGGCTTCACCGATCCCGAAGACGATTGCTACGAAACGGCGGCCCGCCGCGAACTTGCCGAAGAATGCGGTCCCATTGAGGTGGGGGAGCTCACCTACGAAACCTCTGCCCGCATCGACGACTGGCGCTACCGCAGCGAGACGGACAAGATCGTGACTACGCTCTTCAGCGGCGACTACCACTACGGCGAGCCTCAGGCGCAGGACGATATCATGGACTTGGCCTGGTTCAAACTCGCCGACCTATCTAAAATGATCGAGCGCAGTGAAATTAGCGAAGAGCACCACGTACTGATCCGACACCTGATTGACAAGTACAACACCACTATTTAATTGCTCGATTGCTCTATCGCGCTATGGACGTAAAGCCGTTCCAGCAATTGAGCAGGGAAACAATCGAACCATATCTTTCTCGAAATTTAATGTCTCATGAAAAATAACCTCATATTACTCGCTGACGCGTATAAATACTCGCACCACAAACTCTACTATCCCGGCACCACGCAGGTGTACAGCTACCTGGAAAGTCGGGGAGGTAAGTTTGACAGTACCGTTTTCTACGGACTTCAGTACTTTCTGAAAGAATACTTGGAGGGCGTCGCCTTCACCCAGGAAGATTTAGATGAGGCCGCCTCCTTTATGCCCCAAGTGTTCGGACGAGACGATGTGTTTGACAAGGGTAAGTTCCAGTACATTCTAGATGAGCACGGCGGCCGCCTGCCGGTGCGCATCCGAGCGGTGCCCGAGGGCATGACCGTGCCGGTAAAGAATGTGCTTATGACCATTGAGAACACCGATCCGAAGTGCTTCTGGCTTACCAACTTTCTGGAAACCCTGTTGATGCAGGTGTGGTACCCCTGTACGGTGGCTACCATCAGCCGGGAGGTTAAGAAAGTGGTCGCCAACTATTTTGCTGAAACCGCCAGCGAAGGGGCAGCGGGCATCGACTTTGTGCTCAACGACTTCGGGTTCCGGGGGGTGAGCAGTACGGAAAGCGCCGCGCTGGGAGGCAGCGCTCACCTGGTTAATTTTATGGGTAGCGACAACCTGGCCGGGTCGGTACTGGCGCAACGGTACTACCACACCACCGAAGTGTACGGCAAAAGCATTCCGGCCACCGAGCACAGCATCTGCACGCTGTTAGGCGAAGCTGGTGAACTAGATATTTTTCGCCACGTGCTGGTCACCTTCCCGACGGGCACCATCGCCTGCGTTTCCGACAGCTACAACATTTTCCGGGCCTGCGAGCAGTACTGGGGCGAGGAACTCAAGAACCAGATACTCGAGCGCGACGGCACCCTGGTGATCCGTCCCGACAGCGGCGACCCGGTGCGAACCCTACTGGCTATCTTTGAGATTCTGTTTAAGCAGTTCGGCTACACCACCAACGACAAAGGCTACCGGGTACTACCCCCTCAACTGTGCGTGATCCAGGGCGACGGGGTCAACTACGACGCGATCAAGGGGATGTACGCCGCGTTGCGGGAGCACGGCATCAGCGCCGAAAACCTAGTGCTCGGTATGGGCGGTGCCCTGTTGCAAAAGCTGGACCGAGACACCCAGCAGTTCGCCCTTAAGTGCAGCGCCGCCACCGTTGATGGCAAAGCGGTGGTGGTGCAGAAAAGTCCGACCGAGATGAACGCCCAGGGCAACATCGTCGGCAGCTTCAAGAAGAGCAAGGGCGGCAAGCTCAAACTAGTACAGCAGCACGGCAATTACCAAACCGTAGCCGAAACCGACTATCCTGAGCTAGAAGATCAGTTGGTGACCGTGTTTGAAAATGGTGAGCTGGTCAAGGAGTGGACCTTTGAGGAGGTGCGGGGGCGGGCGAAGGTTTAATAAGCGACAGATGTATCTGAAATTTTTAATATAGACAGCAAATGGAAATAGTAGTAAACAGAATAAAATATCAATTGCCTGAAGAAGAGAGTTTGAGACTTATCGTCTCACCCAATAACAGTTTGTCTTTCGGAATGAAGTTGTGCTACTTTAACAATAGGTTTCAAGGGGAAGATTTAGATGCTGTAGGTGTTTGGATGAGTGAAAACAATATTGACAACAACTCATACATCAGTTATGGCTTTTCTAAGAATAACGAAGGAGAGTATTTGAATCTACCTTACAACCACAAGTTTGAGTACAATTTTATCATATGGCTGCTATCAACTCATTTTAAAAGTCTTGGTTTTTACGTTCACATCAAACCCACCGGCATAGACCTCTCATGCTATGAGTTGGTAGAGCCTTTTAATAATGAATGGGATACACATAAAAGATGGGACTTAAAGTTTAACAACAACTACAAAGAGCTGACATTTAATATTGGTAGCTCTAGCACATATATTAGTAGATATGAGATACGCTTAGAGGAAGAAATAGGTAATTTGTCATGTGTTCTAGAAAACGGGGAAATACAAAGGTCGAAATTTGCTGAATTATCTAAGTCAAAAGTTATTGCCAATCAAACTCTGAAACAGAGATGCGGTCTCGTGTCTCCACCAAACCCGATACGTTATATAGATAGATACAAAGAATTAAGGCAGTTCTATAATGAAAAACTAAAGCCTTCAAAAGGGATATCCTTTCAATCTGTAGGTTTCGATAGCATTAAAGCAGATAAAGTAGAATTTTCAAAAAACAAAATGTTGTTTAGGGATGACAAAACCGATATCAACCCAATTTCTGGAATGCGAAACTACGGGGTTTATCAAGATGCCCCCAATGCCCTTGAGAAGCAATTTATCTTTATCTATCAAAATAACGATGATGCTAACACTCTTTATAAATACTTAAAGAACGGCTATAAAGGTTTTCCGGGTCTTCAACCTTACGTGAACATACCGCTAACGTTGGCAAATTCAGTAGAATCAGGAAATTATAAGAGGCTAGAGTATTTAGATATCAATAACCTGATAGAGAAATATAAAAATTTTGAACAGAACGAATTACCAGACGAATACTATCCAAACTTATTTGCTATTGCCATTGGACCATTCAACAAAGACGAGCCTTGCAAAGAATATTATGATTTAAAACTTGCCCTAATTAAGAAAGGCATTCCTTCGCAGTTTGTGAACTATAAAAATATAAGAAACTCAAGCGTCTTCAATTATCATTTACCCAATATTGCTATTGGAATTCATGCCAAAATGGGAGGCGTTCCGTGGAGGTTAGATAGTCCTAAAAAGCAAGACTTAGTGATAGGATTCAATCAGATCAAGTCGGGAGATAAAAGATTTATCGGCAGCACAGTGTTTTTTGATAATCAAGGAAGACTAAAAAAGACTCATTCATTTGGCGAAAAGGATTCAAGTAATGAAGTTGTAACTTTGCTTAAGAGGGCAATCGAAGATTATCTCGCTCAGGAGACTGATGTACAGAGGCTGATAATTCACTACTACAAATCGCTTTCGCAAAAGGAACAGGGTAATATCGAGCGAACTTTAAGAGAGGAACTTAGTCTTTCTATACCCTATGCGGTAGTTGAGGTAAACGATACTAAATCTCGACTTGAATTGGGATTTGACCCTGGTTTCAACTATAAAATGCCTGTGAGTGGAAGCTTCGTGAGGTTGACCCCAAAAGAATACCTGCTGTTTAATAATAACAGGTTCAAAGCGGTAGCTCCGGTTGGTGTAAAAG
>JBASAY010000061.1:0-22806 GCA_049650865.1 Tunicatimonas sp. | reverse complement strand
GTGCTTATCCCGAGGAACCCGACCTAACCACTGGAAAGGTCAAAGAAATCGTCGCGTTCGGTCACTGGCAGGGAGTAGCGGTGCCCCGGCGGTGGGATGATACCGCTGGTTCCAGGTCCCGTAGCGGCAATTTCGCCGGACTCCTTACATCCCTTCACAATGTCAATCATCATCAGTTGGCTACCCTGGTAGCTGAAGAGTATACTAACTACCACCCACATGATTTATCTTATTCATTTTGACCGCCCGTTGCACCATGCTCAACACTACGTCGGGTACTGTAATGAAGATCACCTTGCCCAGCGGATCGCTTTGCATAAATCCGGACGCGGGGCAAAGATATTAGCGGCTTTGAAATCGCAGGGGATCGGCTGGCAAGTCGTTCGAACGTTCCCCGGTGACCGCCACGAAGAACGCCGTATCAAGAACTGCAAAAAATCTTCCTGCTTCTGTCCAATTTGTCAAAATCGAGTTAGCTCCGTAGAGTTATTTGATGACTACTATCGACGGCCGGAAATTAGTAATAGCGATCTTTCTATTTTCAAAAGCGTCCTGATGGGAAACCCGTACGTTATTCCAGCTTCTGTGTTTCGCCTAGGGCAGGCGGTTCACGAACGCATTCTGGAGCCCAGCATTTACCAACCAATCGCCTATCCAGATATCGACCACCACTACGTTGAACAACTGGCCACCCGGTTCCTTGAAAACACGTTCTGTCAGTCTTTGCTCCGAGGGGCATCGGTAGAACAACCGTCGTACGGATTGGATGAGACTACCGGCATCCGTACCCGCTGCAAAGCTGATATTCTGCAAGATAACCTCTTGGTGGATATTAAAACAACCCGAGTTGGTAGCGAAGCAGCGTTTCAGCGGGCTTGCCGTCAGTACGAGTACGACCGGCAAATGGCCTTCTATGCGAATGCTTTCCACTGCAGTCAAGTTCTTATTGTCGGGATCAGTAAGACAACGGATCAACTTTTTTTTCAAGAATACAACACCAATAGCCGGTTTCTACAGCGAGGGAAGGAAAAGTATAGTTTCTTGCTAAGAAAGCTGGCCAGGCATCCTCTCGGGTTCAAGTATATCTACTCGATCAGAGCCGCGTATGCAACTTCTAAGCCTTTGGTAGATGAGAAAAGTACATGACATTTGTTACCTTGCCCGGCAAAAAAGGATGGCAAAAACCAACAAGGCCCAGCGTATGACGCTATCGTACAGCTCTAAAGAAGTAAAGCAGCAAATTGAGATGATTCCCCAGAAATTGGATGAAGTAATTTCAGCCCAAAATATTTCGTACAATCGTGTCGCCAAGTCCATTGGTTCCCGGCCCGAGGTACTATACCGTATTCGGGACGGCGAAAGCTTACCCTCGTGCGAAACTATCATTAACATCAAGAATGTTTTGCCGGACTTGAATCTTAACTGGTGGCTGTGTAACCAGGGTGGCCCATCGGTTCATCGAGAAAACGAACGGCTCCGAGCCGAAATTGACCGCGTGCGCGAGGAGTTGGTTAAAATGAAGCAGCAGCTTTCCCGGCTCATTGATGATACGTCAACTTAGCAGATTATGGATTTATGTTATTTTGTATCAGCAGGCTCCGTGCGGAACGACTTTGTGTTGGTGAAAACGGATAATCAGTATTTGTCAGTGATTAAGTATATCCAAGTAGGCTTCCTTTACATAAAGGGACGAAATTCTCAATAGGAATGTCAACCATTAAGTCACCCTGATTATGATCTACTTTGAGCCAACTCGCTGAAACCCGAACCTAACCACCCAGGGCCGAGAGTGAATCGTTTGCTGACCATGTCGGAAATTATAGAGCAGCAACACGCTGCCCTGCCACTTCCCCGCGATCTGATAGGTTTTTCCTACCCCAGCCAGCAGACTGGTTTGCCACTGGCGACCGGGGATGTTTTCACTGGTGGCAGTCACACGCTGACTGAGCCGCTCGTACTCTCCGTGCAGCAGCAGGCTACGTACCACTTCGTACTCAGCGTATATCCGGCCACCGTAGATTGCGTTGTTGCTAGCGAGTTGCTGCCGCATCTTTTTGATTCCCCCTTCTGGAGCCAACCGGTACACCACCCCAACCCCGCTGCTGATGCGCTTGTTCCATTGGTAGGCCAGTTGGGGGGCAAGATCAATGGATAAAGATGGGACGCGCTGAAGCTGTATGGTTCCTCCGTAGACCAGGCGTTTGCCCAGGGGAGTGCCCTGCAAACTGCTACGCTTCTGCTGGGTGTCCCCGTTTATATCTGAGTATTTCTTCTTGAGCTTTCCTAGTTTCTCTTGAGCATCTTGCAGGGCCTCTCCGTGCTCGGCGAAGTGGTCTTTGGCCGAGGCCACCACCCGCTGCTGCAGCTGGGCTCGCTGCTGCTGTTGGGCAAAGGCCTGTCGGTCGCTAAAATCAAAGAGCCCGTCTTGCCTTTGTTGTAATAGTTCACTTTCTGGAGCACGTTGGAGCACTTGTTGCTCAAGCGCTTCGCTTCCTTGGTTGAGTGATTTGGTATACTGGGATGCTTTACCTTGGTACTCCGATAGGGTCGCCGGATAGGTGCTAAGCTTATCTTGCCAGGCAGTGGTGTGTTCCCGAACAGCGTGTATCGGGGGTGGGAGGTCAGGAAGTTGTGAAGCTACTTTCGGTAAGTTGACCGGAGGCAGGTCCTCTATAACCGATGAGCTAGGCACCGCGTTGGCAACTTCTGTGGGTAGTATCTCTTTTGCTTCTATAGTACCGGTGACTTGCTGAATAGATACTTTTTGATAAAGGCTATCTTGAAAGGTGCGAACTCGGCGTTGGGTGGCATCTATTCTCTGTTGCAGTGTGTCGAGGGGGCTAAGTAAACTGTCTTTCTTGGCTTCCCAGCGTTGTACCTGTAGAGTGATACTATCTTGTTGGCGCGCTACATAACGAACCACTGCTAAACTATCCGCTGTTCGGCCAGGTAAGTGACGAAGACTATCTGAACGAGTCCGAATCTGCTGAAATTTCACTTTTACTGAGTCCTCGCGGCTCAGCAAAAGTTCTCCCGTGGTAGTTTGCCGTAGCAAGCTGTCAGGCGAAACCTGGGCAAATAGGCTGAAATTAGCCAGCATCAAGTAGAGTAGAAGCAGCGCACGCGTAGGTAGCATAGGATGGTGTAGATATTTCAATACGGTATTAGTTATTTGGTAAGTAGACCTTTGATACCAAAGGAGAACTTAACCCGCTCAAAGCCTCTGGTCTCATAGCCATCGGATAGGGTTTCCAACTTGTCAAGAAGGCCGGAGCTAACAATGAACAGAACATCAGCACTCAGGGCTATCCGTTTGCGCTTTCCCAGTAGGAACAACTGTCCGACACCAGCGCTTACTCCACGGTAGATAGAACGGGGGGGCTCGCCGTAGGGGGGAAGTTGCGTTTCCAGCGCACCATTAATCCCGTAAAGCAGTGACAAACGCGGACGCCACACTGCGTTGTTGTGACGTAAGTAAACGTTTAGCCCGCCGTTGTACGCTAAGCCATCAACTAAACTATGGCCGACACCGGCAGTAGCGTAGACACTTCCTCCGCTCTTAATATTGAGACAATACTCAGCGTTCACACCAACTACCCCGTAGGGGATGCCAAATCCCATTCCTATATAACCGCGATGAACTTGAAACGATGAGTCAGTTTTTATTGAATCGGCGGCGCTAAATTGGACGGGTTCTATCGTAGGGATGGTTTTCGACCATACTTTGTGAGAGAGTAAGAGAAGTACGAATAGATAGTAGGTCTTCATCAACTGGATAGGTTAGATTCCGAGCGAAGCAGTAGCTTAAAAAATAGTTTTCATTTCTTGATTCATGATTCTACAAGTAAAGAGGTCGCCTAACCAGAAAAGACTGAAGACTGTGAATATCAAAATCGCTTCTATATAATCCACAGATGAGGCGAATGCGTCTTCTGTATATGTAAGTACAATTGAAAGCGCAAACAACAAGAGAATTACAATTTCACCTACTAGAACTAGTTTCCAGAACGACCTTTTGATTCTAGGTACTACCACAAAGAACTGAATAGTGTAAAATACTCCGACTGAAATAAAGTAGCCAATGATCTCTAGCCCAAATATGAAGCCAGGAGTTGATGAATTACTATCGTTTAGCGTGGGCGTAAAAAAGACCTGTACGATATCGTAGGATATCACTGCTAACGCCAATCCAATAACGGGTGGCAGGATAGTCAGTATGATTTTTTTCATCATAACAAACGAAGGCTTAAGCGAATCAAAAATTCATCTCTCTTGCTAACGCATGCATAAGAGTCATCCATACAGAACCCAAAAAAAGCTAAGGGTCAACCCATTTGCCAGCATTCATAGCCCTTTCCAAATCTCCTAGCCTAATGGGTACAGATGATTTTTTGGGAATTTTATCACCTCTAAGTTTTCTAATAAGCCAACTAAATCCTATAGGATCGAACCCCTCATGCATAAAATACTTTTCAAACTCAAAATCAGAAAGATCAACATTAAATTCACTGCTAAACTCTTGCATAAGCTGATCTGCATCGTCTCCTTCTATGCGCAAGTCTTCAGATATTCTTGTTTCTCTAGTGAGACCAGATTTAGTATCCCAATAGTTTTTGATCACAAACTCTTTTAACCTCTCAAAGCTTTGGTCGTTCGTTCCTTTCATTATCTTCCGTTTGTTATTCTATCAAATTCTACCTGTGTATTGTAAAGGGTCATACCAACATCATACGTAAGAATTCCCCAACCTACAACGGGAACAGCTCTGCCCAAAAATCTACCTATTGATTTAGTAAAAGCTATTCTAATTCCTGAACTATTTGCGATCAAAGTTGGTAATCGCACAGGAGACTTACCAGGTATTTTACTTAAAGTTTTAGAAGCCAATGACGTTCCAGGCGATGATCCAGGGGTAACAAATCTCTTAGGAATTATTGGTTGACCGGAAACTACGGCTGCCAGTGCAGCAATATCCTTTATTCCAAACTGGGTAGCCGCTTGGTCAATAAGTATCTCGGTATACAACTGATAATATGTTAGTCCTTCTTTACCATTGTAGGAGTAAGTAGGTTCCCCACCTCCGTTGGAAGCATATAGTTGTGGAGAAGGCATAGCGTTCTTTATCAAATACGCCGCATAGCTAATCTTTCCCTGTTCAGTTAAACCACCTGATATTAGATTTCTGCCAAAAGGGTCTTTTGCGGCTCGGATGCCTCCAAATATTCCACCTTGAATAGCACCCGAAATCAGTCCCTGCTTAAATCCAGAACCAAAATTACCATCGTATATGGCGGTTTCTATTCCACCAAGTAGTCCATCAATGGCCGCCCCTGTCAACGCCCCGGGAAGTATACCATTTACGTTAACTAGATTATTTACCCCCCCGGAAATCCCACCAAACAAAGCTCCCCGACCAATATCCTGGCCCATAATAGCTGAGTTCGCTCCACCGGCTATAGCTCCTTGAATGACCCCAGGACCAGCCGCACTAGCAGCAATCGTAACCGCACTCGTCCCAATCCACTGCAAACCCGTGGCCCCTGCCTGGGCACTCTGGTAGGTGTTATACATCAGGGCAGCGCCCACCAGCAAAAAGGGAAGCATGGCTACTCTTCCATCCGGATCAATGGTTGCAATCGGATTGTTTCCCATGCCGGTATACCCGCTCGCGAACTGCCCAGCCGGGTCATAGCTCATAAACCTCCCCAGCAGCGGATCGTACTGCCGAGCATGAAAATCCATCAGGTTCAGCCCTAAATCAGCCTGCAACTCTTTACCTTGGTAGCCATACTTATTATGATCCCCTACGTAGCCCTCCTGATCGTGGGTGGCCCCGAACGGGTAGTAGTCATTCACCTGCACAATATGACTTTGGTGCACTACGCTAAAGTCATCAAAAAAGACTGGCATCCCACTGCCTTGCTCATTGCTTAGGTAGGTGTACAGATAACCGGCTTCTTGAATAGGTACTTCTGCCCAGAGCGTTTCTGGGGCAGCATCCGGTTGGTCGGGACCTACGGCAGCTGCGTCGCTGACCGACTGGAAGCCTTCACTAATGAGTTGGTGATTCTCATCAAAGACCAGGTAATTGAGGTAGGCTTCGGGTTGGGCTTCCTTCCCCTTGGCTAAAGCACCCCCCAGGGCCGCCCCATTTAAGGACTCTACCGCTCCGACAGCTTCAAGGCCGGTGGCGGTGCCCTGCGCAGCCCGAGCCAGTTCGGTAACTACCCCTTCCAGTCCCTGCACAGAGGTGGGCCTGGTCTCATAGCGGGCTTCTACTTGCAGGGTAACTTTGTCCCCGGCCTGTACCCGTAGACTTTTGCCAATGCCCTGCTGCCCTGGCAGTAGCGTAGCTACTTTGTTGGGGGATGGAGCAAGTTGACTCGCTTCGGTGGTGTTGTGAAAAGCCAGCGTCTGTCGGTGGGCAGATACTCCTTCAAACAGTATCTCTTCTTCGGGGGCGGCGGTAGTCTCCATGGTCAGCATCTGTCTGAGCACCACGGGAACTGAAGAGAAAGTGACGCGCACATTGCCCAGGTGATCCTTCATATCGAAGTGGTAGGCCTGGTGGCTGCTGTCCTGGTTGTAGTACACCCGCCCTTCGCCATGATGAATCAACGACAGGCGGTTGCCATCGTATTCAAAGGGTCCGTCGTAATGGGTGGTCCTCACCTCAGTACCTAAACTGTCCAGTAGGGTTTGAGAAAGTTTAATTCCTGCGGCATCGTAGGTGTAGCGCAGGGTGCCGTTGGTCATGCTTACTTCCAAGGGAAGGTTCAGCACCGGGTCGTAGGTGATATTGGTGATGCCCTTGTTATCATCGCGTACCAAGTTGCCCGCCGCATCGTAGCCGTACTCGTCACCGCTTGGTGTAGGGTTGTCTACAAACCCAAACTGGGCGCTTCCTCCCGTTTGCTCCTGCACCGATGCCAAGCGGTTGCCCTGGTAAGCATACTGTAAGTGATCCAGGGTAGTAGCGGCATTGTTTACCTCTCCCTGTCGCTGGAGAGTAAGCAAGTTACCGTTTCCATCGTAGGTGATGCCGGATACTGAGAAGTTACCCGCTGCCCAGCTGCCACTTACCTGTTGCTGAAAGGTCGCCCCAGTCAGCCGGTCGGCCGCATCGTAGCTATAATCATAAGATTTGGCCCCTTCTCCCTGATTCTTCCACTGCACCTGAGCGATATTACCGTTGTACTGGCCCTGGGTTTGGTAATTGAGAAGTTGGGCGTAGTAGGCATCCGCGTCGTTCAAATCATTGATGGAGGAGAGCCAGCCGCGGATGTGGTATCGATAGTTAACCGTTTGCGTTGCCTGGGTGGTCGGTGCATTATCGTTAAGCTGCTTTTGCACCAACTGTCCCAGGGCGTTGTAGGTGTAGCTGGCCAGGGTCACCGTGCTTTCGGTATCGACCTTATGGGTAACTTCCGTAGGGCGGCTCTGGTGGTCATAGTCATACGTTTGCCGGATGGTATGATCGTCCGACGCTGTAATGTGCTTGGTAATGGTCTCAACCACTTCATCCAGCACGACGCTAGCATACTTCGTAGTGGTTCGGTCAATACCCCCCAGGTGGTTGTCCGTGATGGCCACGATCGGTCGGTACTGCGCATCGTAGTAGATCATACTTCGCAGCCAGGTCTGATCCGAGAGGTTGCGGGTCAGGCTGCCGGTAAGTTCGCCTTTCATGTTGGTCAGCGGAGTTTGCCCCCCAATGTCGCTGGTAAAGGTCATGTCCGACTGCGTGGCGTGCGGGAAGGAATAGTTATCGTAATAGCTTACCGTGCGTACATCCGCTTCGGTAACGTGCGGCCAGCTTTGGTTGAGTGTGTATCCCACGCCTGATGCACTAGTTGTTTCATGGCGGTCGCTGGTGGTAGCCACCTGTTGTCGCAAGCTAGCTTCGTCTTGCCCCGCCGTGTATACCCCGCTCATAATGGGACGGTCCAGATAGTCATATTTGGTAAAGCTCCACTGGTTGGGATTTTGCACGCGCATCGCTGCGTTTTGGGAGTACACCAAGCGCCCCCAACGGTCGTAAATCATTTTATTAATGCCTCCCCCGGGGGTGTGCTCGGCACTGGCCCGACCGTAGGAATCGTAGTAGTAGATAAACATCCACCGTTCCCGGAAAGTGAGGCTGTTGGTTTTGCTCCAGTTGGCATCCATCTCCGCCACGGCTTGGGGCGGAATTACGAAGCGTAGTCGGCCAGAATGATCATACACTGAGTACGTATCCAAATTACCGTTTGGTCCCTGTACCCTCTTTAAGACTAATTGGCCCTCCAGGTTACTAAACTCCTGCACGTAGTGACCATTCTCATCGGTAGTTTCGGCTACATGCAATTTCCCGACAGGGTAACTACCCCCTACCGGAAAATTAAGATACCTGATACTATCAAAGCTGTCGACGGTGAGTTTGGCCACGGCATCTGCTTCCGTATTGGCGCGGTAGTCCTGCGTCGCTGTGTGACCACCCAACTGCCAGACTGCCCCCGGAGCCCCCTGCTCCAGCACGCGTGAGAGCGGAGATGTTTCGTAGCGTACCTCACTGAAAGGATAGCTACTGTTGGCTACAGCGTTGTTGGCTTCTTGGTAGAAGCTTGCCTGCTGCTGTTGGGCATCCGGACGGTACGATCCGGTAGCATTTGGGGTAGCATAGGGTAGGAAGGCCGTTTCTGTTCGCCCTAACGCATCGTAGTGGTTGAACTGCACTAAGTCCTGGTTCTCCGCACCCCCTCCACCCCGGACGACCGTCTGTACCGTGCGGCCGAAGCCGTCAATGTAGCTGGTGGTGATACTGACATCATCTACGATAGTAGTAGTGTCCACATTGCTGGCCAGAGAGAATTCTTCGCGAGGGGTATACGAACGCACGTATCGTCTGAAGTCTTCAGCGACCAAATCACGTGCCGCACTGCGGGCGTTGGCCAGCGTAGCGAAGGCATTCGTTATCTTGACCCGGTACTCCTTCTCTGTATCAGCTGGGGTTGCATCGCGGATGACGTAGGAACGCTCATTGGCTCCGGCTACTGGAGTCCAGTTACCGTCGGCAGTTTTCTGCTCCCATTCGTACTGATGCTGAGGATGCTCTTTGAGATCAACCCGCAAGGCTACGTCCCGCCCTAAGGTGGCTACCTCCCCGGTGACAAAGACCGTATCAACGACACTCTGTGATGCGTAGGTAAATGTTTGATACAAATATGCATCAGGACCTGCATGATTGTTGGCAATATCGGCCAAGGGCAGTTGATTGCCATCAACCTGTAAGTTCAAGCTGTCCGCGTTATGGTGTCCACTTAGGTCAGGTAGATAGGACAGGTTATTATCCTGAAGGTTTAACTTCTCTAGTGCCCAAGCCAGATGAAAAAAGGTAGGCACACCGCCGGTCAGTTGATTGTTGCTCAAGTCTACCTCCTGAAGACGAAAGTTAATAAGAAGCCAACTAGTGCTTGCTAGGAAGGGGGGGATGGTATCGGTGAACTGGT
Organism: Tunicatimonas sp.; assembly: GCA_049650865.1. GTDB lineage: Bacteria > Bacteroidota > Bacteroidia > Cytophagales > Cyclobacteriaceae > Tunicatimonas. The sequence continues at coordinate 13,318 of JBASAY010000061.1, read as the reverse complement.
TACTATGCAGATCCAGCACTCGCAATTTCTCGAGTTGGGAAAGGGCTGTGCCGGGGATACTGCCACTCAGTTGATTGGCTCCTAGCCTGAGTTCCTGTAGTTGATCGAGGTTACTTATCCAAGCAGGTAACGAGCCGGTGAGATTATTGCCTGACAAGTTGAGGGTGTGCAGGTTGGTAAGTTGGTTTAACGTAGGAAGGGCTATATTAAGGGCATTTCCACCCAAAGCCAACATTTCTAGCTGCGTGAGATCATTGAGTAGCGATGGCAACGGAGCTTGTAAACCAGTGGCCGTCAAGTCTAGAACTCTCAGTTGGGTAAGGTCGGCAAACGTAGCCGGAATACTTCCCTGTACCGCTACTTCCCGCAGTACTACCTCAGTCACCAGACCATTTTCCATCAGTACCCCCTCCCAGGTATCAATCGGATTGGACAGATTCCAGCTAGTAGGGCGCGCTGTGGGACTGGCCATTGAGTTTACATAGTCATGAAGAGCTTGGGTCTGTGCGTCCAAGCTACCTTCCACGACCAAAGTGATAGGTTCACTGTACTGTATCATAGGCTGCCCCCATTGCTGCACCCAGTCATTGGTAATGCGACAACGATATTGGCCAGCATCAGCAGTGGTGAGGTTGGCGACAGTAAATGCTATGTTCTGAGTTTCGGGAGCGATGTCTGTCCAGGTGTTCTCCACAAGCCGTTGCCACAGATAATACGACTGGGGGTGGTGGTTGGTGAAGGCGTGTAAAGTTGCTATAGCCCCGGCGGCGGCGTAGACTATCTGGGCTTCACCTATAGTTTCAGATTGATTATAGTACTGAAAGTCCATTATTGGACTGGTGTTTAACCCTGATAGATTATGAGCAATATCATTTAAATGAATCTGGTTCACAGGTACATATATCCCTGCGTTAGATGCGAGAGGAAGTCCTGAAAAGTCTGGGAAAGATTTCAGTTGATTACCATAAAGGTCCAAGTACCTGAGTTTAGGAAAATTAGCTATTTCGTCAGAAATAACTTCAAGCTGGTTGGACGATAAGTCTAATGTATTTAAACTCTTTAATTGGCTGATTTCAGAGGGTAGTTCAGACAACTGATTATAGGCAAGATTTAATGACTTTAAATCCATCAAATTACCTATGGAAGATGGAATGGAGCTAATATGGTTATCATAGACACTCAGTCCCAACATAGAGGATAAGTTCCCAATCTCATTAGGTAGCTGGTTGAGTTGATTGCCTTCCAAAGTAAGAACTTCTAGATCAGATAGAAAACCAATCTCGGGCGGAATGCTGCTAATACCATTATAGTCCAGCATCAGATTTCTAAGTTTAGAAAGATTACCTATCTCGGAGGGCAAAGCACCAGTTGCATTGCTAGCTCGAATGTTAATTGTGACAACATCCCCGTTTTCTACGGTAATTCCGTACCAACTAGCAAAATCCGCACTGGTTTCTCCTTGTAGCCAGTTTGCTCCGCCCCACTCTTCTGCACCAATCGCATTGTAAAAAGCAGCTAGGGCTGCATATTCTAATGCATCGGGCACTTCACCTTCATTCATTTCTATTTCTAATGTGATTGGTGCGCTATACTGTGTAATTCCACTCACCCAGTCATTAGTAACGCGGCATCGGTACTGTCCGGTATCTAGAGTGCTTGCTTCATTGATTGGGTATACTTCAATATTGTATCCCTGCATATCAACCCAATTAGCGTTCACTAGCCGTTGCCATTGAAACTCAGTTTGTGGATGGATATTGGTAACAGCTTCTAACTCGATGTAACCGTCTGCTTCTACGGACACAGTGTCGGGGTTGCCAAAAATTTCAGATTGCGAATCATAAAAGAAATAGTGAAAGTTATATGTACCATTCCCTGTTAAGTTTTGTGCAATGTCGTTTACGGGAATATGGTTATATCGTACGTCTAACAGTAAGTTTAAAACATTAGGATGAGTTGTCAGGACTGGTAACTCAATAATCTTATTGCCGTTAAATGAAAGATAGGTTAGGTTAGGCAAACTGTTTATTTCAGATGGGATATTCTCGAATTCGTTTCCACCTAATCTTAAATTGCTGAGATTAGCTAGGTTACTGAATTCAGAAGGCAAATTTGTGATTACGTTCCCCGTAAGATCCAAGGTTGTTAAACTTGATAAATATTGTATTTCCGGAGGTAGCTTACTGAGCTGGTTTTCTTGTACGTTCAAGAGTTCTAATCGGATCAAGTCTCTAATATTAGAAGGCAGGCTGGTGATTTGATTTTCTCTAATTCTAAGGTCTGATAAGTTATGTAAGTCGCAGATAACGGAAGGGAAAACGGTAAACTGATTTTCCTCAACATCTAATGCTAAAAGACCTGATAGATTACCAATCGTTGACGGTAAATCGCTTAAGTTATTTTTAGCAAGACCTAGCAATTCCAGACTTTGGATATTTCCGACTTCTGGTGGTAAAGCGCTGAACTGATTATCTCGAAGATTTAAAAAGGTAAGGTTTGATAGGCTGTCGATCTCGGGGGGGAGGCTACTGAGTTGATTCTGTTGAAGGTTTAAATATGCCAGATTTGGTAGGTCTGCGATTTCAGAAGGAATGCTACTTAACTGACAATCCCAAAGTGTTAATGATGCAAGATTTGGTAGGTTACCTATCTCAGGCGGCAGACTGTTAATTCTATTGCTGAATATAAATATGCCGGACAACATAGTAAGGTCTTCTATCTTTGATGGCAAAGAACCTATTAGATTATTTGAGGAAAGTGAAATCTGGCTGACGTCGCCGTTTCTAACAGTAATACCGTACCAATTAGCAAAGTCTGAACTCGTTGTACCTTGTAACCAATTACCTTTGTATGTCCAATTGTTTCCACCAGTTGAGTTATACAAAGCTTCTAAAGCAGCGTACTCTACTGCATCAGGCACTTGTCCTTCTGAAGAAGTGGTGCTATTTAAAGTGGTTCCTCTGGATAAGTTTTGACTTTTCAAAGGATCTATATCTGGTTTCTGCTGGGCAATTTGCTTTTGATAGGCCTGATAATAGGCATCCCCTTGCTTTTGATGGTAGGCTTTTATAGCTTGAAGAACCTCTCCGGGTGAAACATCTAGATTCTGTTTATATAGACTGTCACGAAACTCTTGTTCGGCTTTATAGCTAAAAAAATCTGTAGGATCTTGTGCCTGAATAGTAGAGACAAGCGCAATAGATAGTATGCCAGCTAGCCAGAGTCGTGGGTAGGCTGAAAGAGTTATTGGTAGTTTCATGGTGTGAAGTATTAGGTAATTCATGTTTCTTAAAAAAGCATGGAATAGATCTTGAAAGTAGGGTCAGGTAGCAATGCGTGGTTGAAGCTACTTAATGAGTGAAACTCTATTTATTGGGCAGAACTATATTCTATCTTCTGCCGCACGTAGCCATCAGTGTCCTTGACGTAATGCAACCGCCCCTGGTCATCGTAGTGGGTATAGGATGTCCGGCCGCGGGAATCGGTTTCCGAAGTAATGCCGTAGAATTCATCAAAGGTACGTGTGACGATCAAGGCATCAGGTAACCCAGTACGAGCCAGATTAAGCTCATCACGGAGCCCCGCCCCGTCCAATTGCTGTAAAGCCACCAGATCAATCTCGCTTTCCAAAGCGCTGTAGGTAGCCCCCACTGCTTTGGCAACCGGGAACGTATACTGATAGCCGTACAGAATTGCGCTGGTGAGCCCCCCCTCGGTTTGGCTTTGTACCAGGTTACCGTAGGCATCGTAGCTAAGGCTGGTGGTTATCTTTTCGGTACCACCGGTAGGGTATATCACTGTTTGCCCCGGCACGGGCTGCCCGTGCTGTAGCTCGTAGTGAGATTCACTCTTTCGGATTATGGTACTGTTCACCTCCTCAGTCTGTTCTAATACCGGGCCGAAGATATTTCTATCACGGAGTAGCTTACTGCCGAAGGTATATTCATTGTCAGCAAAGTCGCCTGCATAGCGGTAGGAAGTCCTACGGAAATTACCCTCACTATCTGATCCGGATACCTCAACAACCTGACCGTAATTATTATAAATACTAGTAGTGTTACGACTAACGTCATCCTGCTGCTGGATACTAAACGTTACTCTGGCAAAGTTGCTCTGATCAATCTTAACCGTATCATCCGTCCTAATCGCCTCTATGTCAGAAGTAAATACTTTCCATTGCGAATTGCTTTCAGCGACCAAAGTGTCCTGACTATTGTAGGTTCGGGTAGTATAAGTTACCCCGAGCAGTTTTTCGGTAAAGTCTTTAGCATTTGTGAAGCCCGCTACATTAGTAGAGATGCTTAGTTCATTATCCGTACGTCCGTTGATAAAGTAGTGCTTGGCGTAGCCATACGGGGTAACACTGGCGGTTTCAGTGCCGGGAGTTATTTGGACTTCATTAAACTGGCCGGAAATCCCACTAGCAGTCAGCGAAGCGGAAGAGTTAGTGTAGGAATAGCTGGTGGGTTGGCGTACGTACCCATCGTGGACGTTGACCAGCGTCACCGGATAGATAATTGGTTTACCCGTTAGCTTACGATCTATCAATTTGTGCAGCGTGATCTCCTGCGCGTCTTCCATCGCTGAAACACTATTCGGAAAAGTGATAACAATATTGCTGTTGATTAGACTGCCAGTTACTCCAACCGCCTGATTAAACCCTGTGAAGAGCGATTGATTATAGAGCGTATGTACCTCAACCTGCCCGTTATTAAAGTTATTGACGTAGGTGTGAGGTCCACTGTTCACTGTGGTGATTTGATATCCCCCTGAAAGGAAGTAAGCCTGATTCCACCCGTCGTAGGCAGGAATTGTATAGACCAGCTCCCAGCTTCCGTCAGGGTTACGGTAGTAATACTGATCGCCGAAGACTACGTAGTTGGCTCCCGCGTAGGTTTGTTCATGGATACTAGGACTACTTTTGAACACGTGCCTGTACTCCCAGGTGAGTGAGTTAGGATCAAAGTAGCGTACCTGGGCGCTGTCCCCATAGGGAACCCGGGGGAAAGCCATAAAATCACCTCCCAACGAGGAAGTGGTTCCTTGTCCGTTGTTGAATGAGTTTACCCGATTTGAGGTGTGCCAAGTCTGCCCGTCGTAGCGATAGGCAGCAATAGGCACTGATCCACTGGAGACTTGCATCACGCTGATCATCTCGTTGGTGACCAGCACCGGTGCCAGATCGTACCACCCTCCGAGTATCCCTTTGCTAAGTGTCAAATTGTAGTCTTGATCCCACTGCAGAATAGCTTCCTCATTTGCATCGGCCATCCAAACGGCAGACGAATTGCCTGCGTACCAAAAGGAAGAAACTGCTTCGTAGCTCGGGCAGTTGGTGCCCAAGAAGCCACAATCATATTCTCCGGTCTGGTAGCTTTGGTTAGCAGGCAATACCTTGTTGCGCCATTGCTTCATTTCATCTTGATAATACAGGCGCACTTGATCCGGGTCAGGATCGTTGTTCTGGGCGACGATGTAATTGTTGGCTGCCGTATAATAATAGTCGCCTGCCTGATCGTGAAGCATGGTCGCTTGCCAAGAAGTACCATCCCAATCAAATACTTTGAGTTGTGAGTTTTCACTATTTTTAGGCTGAGCCGTCGCTAGGGCCACAAAGTTGTTGCCCGCATGCAACGTTCCTCTGTTTCCTTTCACCAAGCGGGTGGCTACTGACCATTTACCCACTTGGTTTCCTTCCTGGTGAAACAACTTGACATACCAGTCTGCTGCACTTACGTTGTAGTACATTACCCCGAAGAAATCAGGGCCGGTAACTACATCAAAGTACTGATAGCGATAGAAGGATAATGCTATATCGGGGATATCTTCCTCCTCGCCTTTGATCCAACGGCCATCCCATTGATAAACCGTCAATTTAACGTTACGAGGTCCGCCTTCATGGTTGCCATCACTTCTGAGTTCACGCCAGGCTACCACTACGTAGTCATTGCCGATCCAGGTCTGAGGTTCGCCGTATCCGGGTGGAGCAGATATCGCGGAATCTAGCTCAGAACCTGCCACGGTCATCGGGGTATAGGTATAGGAAACCTGAGGCCCCTGAGAAGTAGTGACAATCTCCAGTAACCCGGCTTTTTCTCCACTCAAATGATAGGCGAATTCTACCGGGGGAAGCTTATGGCTGTTATCTACTACTTTTTGGATGCCGGACAGTAAACGCTTGTAGAAATTTCCTGAACCCATCGTCATGTAATTCAGCTCTACGCGATAACGCTCGCCTTGGGAGTCATCTAGTACCCTGACTGTCTTTAGATACTCCCTCTCGTAGCGTTCTTGATACGCATCGGGTTCCACCTCTTCGGTGTGGGGTTCTTGATATTCGTACCCCCCCGATTCCTTACCATCTGATACTTTATCTTCGTACTCCAGTTCAATTGTCTGACCCTGAGGGTTAGTAATCTTAGTCAGGTAAGAAGCTTCGGTATGTTCTGCTCCTGATTGGCCAACTTGCTGGTTTACCTGGCGATAGGTAAACGTGACCGCATCTCCCCACTGATTATAGATCGCTGAGAGATCCCACTGCATGGCGTATTGAGATTGTCCGGTCGTCACCGTGCTGTTACCGATCCAATTACCCCAGTTCACCAAGTATTGAACGGTGCTTCGTCCGCTAGCTTTGTCACCGTAAATGTAGGCGATGCCGTCGCGACTAATTACCCATCGTTCTATATTATCTTGATAAGATATCTCACCGTATTGATAGTTTTTCGTTTTGTAGTAGCGAACCCCGTTTTCTTTCTTGAACAGAATCAGCTTGTTGCTAATGCCGTTCTCTACCCAGTAAAACTCATCATCATGCCGGGTACCGGTCTGCTTGTGATCCACCACGATTTTAGGAACATCTAATTGCCAGCCTAGCCCGACTATACCGGTAGGGCTTGTCATGTTCCAGGTGCGGGCCTGTTGCCGTACCCCTGAAGAATTATAGGATAAAGCAATACCAGCGTTCATACCACCCCGTCCGGGAATACTCACCAAGGGCAGTGTGAAAGCTACTTCGCCGGTGAATAGGTTGACACTATTTTGAAAGAGCCCGACCTGATCTCCCCCTGGGGAGAACAACTCTTTGGCAGGTGCGGCAGCAGTATTTTCTACCTGTGCGTGCACTGAAACAACTATGAAAAGGGCAAATAACGGTATTAATAGGAGGGAGCGGGGCATAGTAGGATAGGTAGTATGGTAGGCAATAGGGTAACGTGCTTCATCCGGAACAAGCCGATGAAGTTTGATAATAGCAAGAAGAGCAAAAGGTGTTACTAGGTTGGTGTAGTGGACACGCAGGAAGTAACGGAGAGGGTTTGTTGACCGGGAGGCCAAACCAGCGAGAGGTAGGGTAGTAAAATCATGGTAGTGTAGGTAGGTAATTGTTAGTAATGGCAATAAACAGTTTTTCTTTCCGCAACGAAACCGTAAAATTGGTATTTTCTTACAGATGTAAGTTATAGGCAATAAACAAACATTATTTTAGCAAATACTTTGTATAGTACTGGTTGAATAGCAATCATATGGATATAGTTATGTTCTGGCAAAGTGATGATTACCAATGATAGTAACTTTATCAACCTTTTTTATCGAAAAAAAGAAACTAAAGTACGCTGTAATCAATACAGCTAAAACAATTAGTAACTTAACTCGTTGGTGCGGTCTTCTGTCAATTTCTAGCAATATGCTGACTTCCTAATCTCTCCCGGTCACTGTTTGCTTTGGCTGGCTTTGCCTAATTAAGCCCCCGGCTTTCGGCAAATTGCTTCACTGTGACCCGGTTAACCCCCATGATTCTACCGATGGCACTGTAGCTTACTTTCTTAGCGAGCAATTCTCGGATTTGCTCTTCTTTGCCTGATAATTTAGTGTGTTTGGACAGACTCCCTTTCGGACGGCCAAGTACTTTGCCCTCGCTCTTCATCCGGGCAAGAGCCTCTTTGGTTCGCTGGCTGATCAACCGCCGCTCGATGTCGGCTGAAAGGGCAAAAGCAAAGGCTAGCACCTTGGAGTTGATATTGTTGCCCAGTTCATATTTTTCCTTCACGGTGAACACCTTCACCTCGCTTTCCATACAACGATTCAGAATACTCATCACCGCGCCACGGGGGCGCCCATCAAATTACGACCCAAGCGCGACAGCTCAGAAACAATCAGCGTATCGAATTCTTGCATGGAATCCAGAAACGTTCCCAACTTCCGGGCCTCTATCTTCTTGGTGCCACTTACCGTTTCTTCGATCCACCTATCAATGGATAGCTTTTTCTCATCAGCAAACTTGAGGATTTCGTAGCGTTGATTCTCAACCGATTGTTTGTCCGATCGCTCGCGGCTGTTGCCTAACTGGCGTATCCTATTGAGAATTTCGTCCCTTTATGTAACGGGACTTAACTACATGAAACTGAACAGCAATTCTTAGCCACCCAGGTTGCCCGGAGTTGGCTTAAACAGTATCTTGCGCAGAATCCTACCTAAGTATGGCCGATTCAATCTCACCCCATATCATCCAGTACTACGACGACGAGGAAATCCTGGCGATTATTGCCGAAAGCCCCGGCATCACCGCTCAGTTCAACGAGCCGGATATAATAAGTGCTCAGGTGTGTGTGGTACTTCCCCAGGTGCGCCGGTATCCGGACTACGTAACTGATCAGTACGATCTGGACGTGTTCATCAAACACGCGGTGGTTACCGACCTTGGCCGGTATGAACTCTATCGGGTCACTGATCTGGTACGTCGAAGTGTCGATATCGCTCCTCTACTCATGGCAGTGAGTCGGATTACTGGAGTCAATATTGTTGAGGTGGCCGAGCAAATCAAAAAGCAGCTGATTTTCTTACAGAAGGTTGAAAACAGAGATATGCCGATGGCCCCGGCACAAATTGTCAATAGCCGATGAACATTAAGATTGAAGTGGTGAGCCCGGATGTATCCGTGAGGATCTATCTGGCGGTAAGGTCGCTAGTATGGTTCACCGGTACCATGGGCGACTATCCCCTACTCTACTGCCAGCAGCGAAAGATCGCAATCTTCACAGCGTAGGCGAAGCCCTGGCTTCCCCCATATATTGATTCCACAGGAGACGCAGGTGTACTTCATCTTTCTTTTCTTTAGCTTTTGCTGCTTCAATTCTTCCAGGGTCTGTTTCACAGTAGCTATCTCGTCATTCGTAGCTGAGGTATTTGCTCCCAGTTCATTGAGCCATGCCTCTAACGCTGTTACGTTAAAGGCTGAGTACTCCAGTGCATCGAAGGGCAACCATAGATCCGATGGCATGTTAGCAATGATCCTTGCTAACTCCCCCCCTACCTGTAAATAGTCGCTCATGCATTGTCCGGTCCTTTGGCCTCCGGGTTTCCCAGTGGTCGAGGGGATCAAGCCTACTGACTCCATCTTGTCAGCCCACTCCCTATTGTGATATCCAGACCGGCTGGGATGCGCATACTCGTGCTGCCACAGGTGCACCATTTCGTGGACGAGCGTCTGGATGAATTCATTTTTTCCGAGAAACAAGCAGTGCGGGTGAATAGCTATCTCGTGGCGAGTATCTCCACTTTCGGTTACAAACAATTGATCTGTCCTTTTCTTATCAGCGGTCTGTTGGCCGGTGGATGCTTTCCAACGTATCGGAGCAAAGTGCCCAGCTTTCTGATTTTGCCGGGTGAAATTTAACAATACATCAGGCAGCTCGCTTTTGAACAGTGCCTGATTAAAGTAATCGTAGATTCGTTGGAATGCCTGAAATTGCCCAGGGGTAGGTTTCATATTTGTTGTTTTGTATCGTACGATACAAATTACTAATTCTTTTTTATAAACTTATCGTCTACGTTGATTTTCCGTTAAATTCCTACTAACCTTTTGATTCTATGATTAACCACCATAAATATTCTTTTTAAGGATAAAATTTTCCTTTTTAATCATTTAAATAGTAGACTTGTGAAAAATTCGGCCAGTCTTATGATCAACGATCTTATTCGGATTGATAAAAATGTCGGTAAGAATGTCCTAGATTTCAGCGCGTTAGGAAAGGATGCCCCTCTTATCAAGAGCCTGATCTATTTTTTCTGCCATAGCTATCAGAACAATCTGTTCGGCCACGGTACGCTAGATCCAGCGGTGCTGGCCAAGGAGTTCAAATTTACCACCAACTACCTCCGCAGTCGGCACGATGATCCTACCCAATTGAAAGGGTATACTTCCGAGGAGGTTAAAGAGTTATACGCCCTCCAAGAAGAGCAACCCGAAATGAGGGTCTGGGATTCTATTCTCGAGAACGCGCTCTGGATACTGAAGACGACGAAGATTAACTATAGGTACGGAGGTCAGGTCTTTGATCCCCAATCAGACCAGAAGGAAAGCAAAAGCAAAACCTACTACTCGGAAGTAAAATCCATTCAGTTTCTTACCGAACTGTCAGTGACGTTCCGCAAGAATGAGCACGGCGGGAAAGAAAAGGTCCTTTATCACTATGCACTTGATCCGAGCTTCGTAGAGAATCTAACCAACTATTACTTCAAGGCCGATCACCGCAGCATTTCGTTGTTACGAAAGCCCGCACTGGATGATTTGTACGTCTACCTGAAAAACCTACGGGCTTCCCTGAAGGGACAGGATGCAACCGCCTCCTTTTCCCTTTTGTGTGAACTAGCTCATATTGACATCCAGGACTCTAAGCAGCGCAAGAAGAAGCTTAACAAGTGCCTCAAGCGCATCGCTGAAGATACTGACCTCAAGTTCATCATTCGCTGGGAAAAAGATAAGCCAGAAGTCCGGTACCGCTACAAGCCAATTATCGTATGGGAAAGCGAACCGGCCATCGACGGCAAGGCTGAGCGTAATAATATCTTCTACCAGAAACTTGTTCACGAACTTATTCAGATCTATCGTAAGAAACGAGTTCGCAAAGTCTACAACACGTCCTCTGAACAGAAATTCTTAGACTGGTGTCGCAATAGCACTACCGATCAGGACGAAAAAGTGCTGGCCTTCCAGAACGCGTACTTTGACATCTGGCGGCAAGTAATTAAGAGTGACGAGTACTCAGTTAGGCGGTTCATGGAACAGTTACCTATGATAAACACTATCGCTGATATCTACACCATCAAGTATCGTTACCTGGATTGAATCAATGCAAGTAAGCCTACCCCATTATAGATCATATACTCCTTCCTAACAATGCAAGTAAGCCTACCCTCTTTTTGACACCTTCCTACCTCCTTGATACCACTTCATGCTAACATTTCTCCGGGCACACTGAAAAACACTTTACTCCCCAGGCGGAACTTGATTGAGGTAGTTTGCCCTGATTTGTCGCCATCATTTAGCATTTCAGGTACTGAACGCAAGTAAGCCTACCCCTTTACTTACAATGCAACGCAAGTAAGTCTGTCTCTTTCATTCTCCCACTGCAAGTAAGTCTACCCCCTTCGGCATTTCACCGCAAGTAAGTCTACCCCTTTCGTTTCACCACTGCAAGTAAGTCTATCCCTCTTGATTCGCCACTGCAAGTAAGTCTACCCTTTTCGAGTGATTTGGAACAGATTTTAGCTCAATGCAAGTAAGTCTATCCCTTTGAGTGGCTAAAAATATGGGCATAGTGCTCAAATACGGTAGGCAATGCAAGTAACTGTCCACCTTATTATACATCGAGTATACAGTTTATTAATCCAAATATAACAAAAGGGAAAAGAAGAATTTTTTGCTATATTGTGCCTATGATTTCTGAATCGAGCAATGTCCCTCAAGTCCGGCAATACCTGTTCTGGGATGTCGATACCAGTGCTATGGACTGGCACGCAGCGTCCACCGCAGCCTGGCTCCTAGAAAGAATAGCGGAACGGGGTGGCCACCAAGGCGACTTCGATGCTTTGGTTGATTTCTACGGCCTCCCACTCCTCCAAAAGATTGGACGTGAGATAAAAGATCTAAGGTTTGCCCAGACGCGGGAAACGCTCGCTCAGCTTCTCTCCCTCGCCCCTAGCGAAATGAAATGCTACACAAAGACACAGTCGAGAGCGAAACGCTTGCTCTCCTTGGTACGTTAAGTAGAGATGAAAAATTAGCAGACTTTTTTTTGGTCGGCGGGACTGCTCTTTCCTTGCAGTTGGGACACCGCAAATCAATCGACCTGGATTTGTTTACCCGGAAATCCTTTGACCCAGACCATTTGACCAATCATCTCCGAACCAGGTACCCTGACTGGACTATTGATATCCAAGAGAATTTCCCCAACACCCTGATGGTTCTCCTCAACAATATAAAGGTGGATTTCGTCCAACACAACTACCCCCTGCTCCACCCGCTGGAGTTACACGACCCGATCCGCATGGCCAGCCTTGATGATATCGCTGCCATGAAGGTAAATGCCATTGTTCAGAGCGGTAAGCGAATGAAGGACTTTGTAGATATGGCTGAAATTGCTAAGTATCGGTCCATCCAGTCAGTTGTTCAATTTTACATGGATAAGTATCCAAACGTCAGTCCGGTTGCCGCGCGGATGGCAATCAGCTACTTTGAAGATGTTACGAAGACTGATCCCCCTCGGATGTTGAAGCAGCCGCTAGACTGGGAGCGCACCAAAAACACCCTGACCCAGTTTGCGGCCGGACGAAACATCAACCAGTCCCCCAGTCGCTAGAATCTGTTTACCCTTACCTTACGCGGGTGTTTATGCAAGATGTGTTATATGAGTTGGAAAACCTATCGGATTTTCCCCTCAAATAACTATCTTGCCTTTCTACGAAAGGGGCAAATTCCTCGCAACTCGGAATTTTACATGGAACAGTCTGACAACAAGAAATTTAATCCACGGGGAGGGCGACCTAAGAAATCCCCCGACCAGGTACTCGAGCACCGGCTACAGTTCTACGTAACCCCTGGTCAGTTGAAGGAAGTAGAAGCCGGGTTTGCTCAGTCGGGGTGCCGGACGATGTCTGAATACTTATCAAAGCAGTATTTTTCTAGGCAAACCAAAGCATCGGTAAACCCGGTCCGGATACTGGATGCTATTGATACCATCGGTACTGAACTAGGGCGAATCGGCAGGAACATCAATCAGATCGCTCGCTATGCAAATTCTTGTTCTTCCCAGCAGAAGGCAGACCCTCAGATTCTTTATCAGTTTAATGAACAGATGGATCGTTACGCTCAGTCTAGCCGGAGCTTACTATTGGCCTATCGGAAATTGATCCGCGTGTTAAAATAGTAAGCCGTCTGGGTTAAATAATTAATATATATTATTTATTACGCATTACGCATTACGCATTACGCATTACGCATTACGCATTACGCATTACGCATTACGCATTACGCATTACG